>CAZCBU010000351.1:0-2502 GCA_964496995.1 uncultured Sulfurovum sp. | reverse complement strand
AAAAAGCACCGTGGCATTTCAGGTGGCAGCAGCTTCATTCTTGGCAAAAAAGCAAGAGGTGCAGCTTATCGAGTTTGACGATGAGAACAAAGATAGTGAAACATTCTCAAACTCCAAAATCAAATCATCCCAGGTGGAGATTGGAGACGGTACCGATGTTGATGAAGTGCTTAAAGATACGCTTTTGGTACCCAACGATAAAAACCTTGTCATCGATGTTGGAGGTAACAAAACCACCACGATCATCATCGAGGGGCTGAAAAAGACACGGCTTTATCGCAAGATTGATCTTTTTATCATTCCGATGAGCGGAGGATACCAGGATCTCAAAAACGCCGAAAAAACTTATGAGATGATCAAAGATTTCGGTGTGCCGGTGATCTTCGCCCTCTCAAGAGTAAGAAACCCTAAGCGGCTGCAATTCCAGTATGGAGATTTTTTCCGGGCGTTCCAAGAAGCGGAGTATCTTATCTTGACAGAGAGCGATGTGGTAGATCTAAGCAGACGCAATGGAAAAAGTATCTATGAGATCGCATTTGATGAAGCAGAGAAGAGAGCACTTGAAGAGATGCTAGATGATGCATTTGATGATGACGATAATCGCCGTATTGCCCAGTTTAGTACCTTGCTTCAAATCTATGATGAGAGTGAGGCGTATGTAGAGAAGATCCTTTCACCGGCATTTGAGGTGATAGAGCAAAGGATAATCGATGGGTGTCAAGCGTAAGAAATCAGAAGCGAGAAGACGCCAGGCACATATTATGGTGCGGGTAACAGATGAAGAAAAAGAAAAATTGAAGCTCAAAGCTGCAATGTGTGGACACTCGGCACCATCATATATTCGTAATCTCGCTTTAGCGTACCCGTTAAGGTCAATGGTTGATCAGTATGCTGTAGATCAGCTGATTAGATCCCGTGCAGATCTTGGACGACTTGGAGGACTATTTAAACTATGGCTTACAAAAAATCAAGATAACAAGATATTAAAACTTGGTGATCATACCTTTGAAGATGTAGAAGTATTGGTACAAGAGATTGAAAGCAAACAAGAGAAATTACTTGAGTATGCAAAAGTATTGATCCATAGTATAAACAGGCGTTAAATGTATGAAAGGAGTGTCGTGATGAGAAATAACCCCCTATACCTTAAAACAAATGATATGGCAAAGATGATCGGTTACAGTGGTGATTATCTCTTGAAAAACAGGGAAGTGATCTTTTTTCAGGGGATCCACTATTTTCCTAAAGAGAAACGCATAGACTGGAAAGTGGATAAGATGATCGAGTGGGTGGAAAACAAAAATATTTCTGCTCAAGCAAAAGCTATTTTGGATTTGGTATCATAACTATGCCCATTGTCTACTGGAGAGGATGGTAAATAATGGTCAAAATGTTTCGGCGATCCAACGGGAAACTGTATCTGGAGTATGAAGCCTACGGGAAGATGGTACAAAAGAGTACACGCCTTGAGGATACGCCAAAAAACAGAGCATTTGTAAAGAAAGAGGTGATACCGGCACTTCAGGCAAAGATCCTGAGAGGGGATTTGCAACAAGAGAAGCCTAAGACATTTTCATATTACAGTGAAATATATCTTAGTGATAAAACACATTTGAAAACCTATAAAAAGGTAAAAAAATATGTTGAATCAGTTAATGCGGTTCTTGGTGATATTCAAATAGACCTACTTAGAAAATCAGATGTTAAAGATTGGGCAAGAGAGATGTTGATTGCAAGAACATCTAAAACGGTCCGCAACTATCTGACAGTTATAAGAGGTGTTATTGATGTAGCGATAGATAAAGAGGTAATCACTCACAATGTAGCTCATAATCTGAAGTTGCCCGCACATAAGCCTGAGGAGGTTGAGCCTTTTACGCCAGATGAAGTACAGATCCTTTTAAAAAATGCCAATGAGTTTTACAGGCTCTATTTGGCAATAGGGTTTTATACTGGTTTGCGTACAGGTGAAATATTAGGTCTTATGCATGGTGATATAGATCTAAAGCATAGAGTAATTTCTGTTAAACGCTCTATATCTGATGGAGAACTCTCATCCCCTAAAACGGAGAAAAGCATTAGGGAGGTGCCTATATTTGATGATTTGGTGCCTTATTTGAAAAGCCTTAAGAAAAAATCTTTATGGGTTTTCCCTAAAGAGGATGGTTCGCATTTAAAGGGTACGCATGGTAATCATTATAGAGAGTGGTGTAAATTGTTAGACACTTGTGGTATCTCATATAGAAAGCTATATACTACACGGCATACGTTTATCGTATCTATGTTGAAGTATAGTGATTTATCCATCTTGGAGATTGCACAAATGGCGGGGCATACCACTACGCAAATGATTATACAAAATTATGGAAAGTACATTAAAGGTGAACATCTAAAGATAGATAAAAGCTTGAAGTTATTTACTGACAAATCAACTGACAGTATTGCCTAAACCACGTGTTTTAGGGCTTTAAATGGTGGAGGTGAGGGGAATTGAACCCCTGT
>CAZCBU010000350.1:0-9301 GCA_964496995.1 uncultured Sulfurovum sp. | reverse complement strand
GGTTATGGCTTCCTGCAAACGATTCATACTTTCCAAGGATATTGTGCCCGGAGACCATCATGTCACCCATGGCATCCAGTATTTTATGTCTTGCGAACTCATTGTCAAAACGCAGGCCTTCGGGATTCAGTATTTTATGGTCATCCAAACCTATGGCATTTTGCAGACTTGCACCCAAAGCAAGATTCTGACTCTGGAGATACTGGATATCTTTTGCAAAACCGAATGTTCTTGCCCTGGCTATCTCTTCAATAAAATTATGCGTAGAGAATTCAAAACTTTCACTCTGTTCACCGATCACGGGATGATCAAATTTGATCCGGAAGTCAAATCGGGCAGTATCGCTTGGCAGAAGTCTTACAAACTTTTGACCATCCTTGATCTCGATCGGCTTTTTAACAGAGATGATCTTTTTGGGTTCATCAAGCTCTTCTATTCCCGCTTCATCAAGTAGTAAACAGAAAGAGATCGACGAGCCGTCCATAATGGGCATTTCATTGCCGTCAACAATGATACGCAAATTGTCAATACCATAGGCATAGACCGCTGAAAGAAAGTGTTCGATCGTAGAGATAAAGCCCTTTTCACTTCCGATGACAGTCGCCATACGAGTATCAATGACAGAATCCGGTGAGAGAGGAATGCTCATAGCAAGGTCTTCACGGTAAAATACCAGACCTGCATCTGCCGACAAAGGTTCAAGCCTGAGCTTGATAGGTTCACCTTTGTGCAGACCGATACCTACGACTTCAACCGGCTTTTTAATGGTCCGTTGCTGCATATAGCTACTCCTCTCACATAATTTTTGCTATTATACTATAAAATATAAATAATTGCAAAGTGTAACACTAAAGTATGAATCCTATGTGAATCAGGATCCTCATATACGCTTTATTTCTTCTTGGTATCTTTCTTTACAACAGGTGCAGGGGAAATGATCTCATCTGCCTGTTTGAATACATTGTCGATGAACTTTTTGATCCATGACTGATCGAACCATTCAACAGGTCTCACCTCGATCCCCTGGACCAGCATACCAAAATGCAAATGGTCTCCCATTGCCAGACCTGTTTTACCGGTCTTGGCGATCACATCCCCTGCATTCACTTCATCACCCTCCTGTACCATTAACTGAGAGCAGTGTCCATACAGGGTATAAAGACCCAAACCATGATCGATCATCGGCATATTCCCATATATACCGTTTTCATCCGCATAGACTACTTTACCCGGATTTGAGGCCACTATGTTTGCCATGCTGTTACTTGCAAGGTCATACCCTACATGATAGGATTCTGAAACAACATGGTCTTTTGTTTTATAATAATAGTATCTGTGATCCCCGAAACTGGCCACTTTCTTTCCATTTCTCAAGGGATAGAATTTTTTCATTTTCCAGGAATCCAGTATCTCATCTGAAACATTTTTACTGAGTTTATGGATCAACTCTTCATTTTTCAGACGCATGGTCTCATTGATCGCTTTAAGCTTTTCAAGTTTGTCCGTGATCGTCGCATAATCCGGATTGCTGGATGCAAGATCCGTGATCTTACCATCAATAAAAGAATCCTTGGCTTTGATCTTTGACGTTCTGTATCTTGGATTCTTATGATAGAACGGGATCTTTGTCACACGTTTGTTCTTTGCCAGGTCCGTCGCGATGATCTTGGCAGAAAAAGTATCTTTTGTAAAAGGCCATGCGATCAAAGCAGCATAGTAGCCCTCTTTTTTATAGGGCTGAGGCTTAAATTTGTTTCCGTCCGCTTCAATGTAAAGTTCATCCAGATTGTCATCTTCCGCCTGGAATACCACCAGTGCCGATCCTCCCTGATTGATCATACGTGAATTTGCCAGAATATTGACATTCGGTCGTTTATAATCCACATACAGATCAATGGTTTTCTTTGCTGAATTCCCAGACATCATATTCCACATACTTTTATCATTTACGGTAATGGTAAGTTTCATCTGTTTTGCTTTTGGATTCAGGGTTTTGTCTTTTTTAGGGTACTTTACAAGCAGTGTCTCTTCAGCAGCCTGTTTTTCAAAAGGTGCCTGATCCAGAATGATACTGTTCTCTCCGTCACTCAGTTTGATCTGATAATCTTTAAGTGCTACATTATCTGTTACTTTTATCTTCAAGGGTGTGGTTCTGTTCCAGTAGAGTTTACTCGGTGCCTCGATCTGGGGTTTTACCCTTTCAAACTGAGGTGCAGTATATAAGAACCATGCTCCTGCCGCAATACCGGCCAAAAGTAACGTTCCAACGATCTTTCCTGCTATAGAGCCACCTTTCCTTTTATTCTTTGCCATCAACTAATCCTAATTTTTGTATATTTTCCACAATTATATCTATTGTTTCATGTAAATCTCTTTTATCAAGAGTCCATCCTGCCGCTACCTTATGTCCGCCACCGCCAAACACTGCGGCTACACGGGATACATCTGCCCCTTTACTGCGCAGAGAGATCCGTATCTCCCCTTCCAGTTCCATTGCGAACAGAGCAACTTCCACGGTTTTCAGAGACCTTGCATAATCTACAATACCTTCCATGTCGGGCATTTTTGCACCGGTGGCCGCAATATCTTCTTTTGTCACAAAAAGTGTTGCAACCCTGGCATCACATTTCAGTTCAAGACTTCCCAATGCCCTGTGCAGAATACGCAAAGAGCTTAAAGAGCGTCTCTGCGTAAAGTTATATGCGATCGTCGCAGGATCAGCACCAAGTTCCACCAGATCTCTGGCTGCATCAAAGACTTTCTGATTCACTGAAGAGGTAGTAAAATATCTCGTATCCGATAAAAGTGCTGCATAGAAACAGCTGGCACTCTCTGTGTTGATCTCATAAATTTCCCTTAAAAGCATGAATGCTACCTGTGAAGCGGAAGCATACTCAGGTATGACCACATTTATTTCACCGTACTGCTCATTACTCTGATGATGATCAATATTGATGATAGACCTGTTTTCAAGTGTAAACCCCAGCCGGTCTATGCTCCCGCAGTCACAAGAGATGATCAGACTCTCTTCAAAATCCATTTTATGTTTGATCTTCTCAAACCCCGATAAAAAGTCCAAATGCAAAGGAAGCATTTTGGAAGCATTCACGATCTCTACCCGTTTTGTTTTATCCTTCAGCAAAAGATTGTAGATACCCAGTCCCGTCCCAATGGTATCGGCATCAGGATTCAGGTGGGTCAGGATAGTGATATTTCTGGCTTCTGAAAGTTTCTTTTGAACCTCAGCAATATATAAACGGTCCTCTGCCATTTATCAGGACTCGACTTTCATCGAGAGGTCTATCCAGTTCGCCTGATGTATAATGGCACCCGACGAGATGGCATCCACCCCTGTATCCGCTATGGACTTAATGGTCTCAAGTGTGACATTTCCACTGGCTTCCAGTAGAATATGTGGGTAGTTCTCATTTCTGAATGTCACTACCCTTCTTGTTTCCTCCAGAGACATATTGTCACACATAACAATATCCGCACCTGCTTTCATGGCTTTTTTTACCATACCAAGGCTTTCACACTCTATCTCCACTTTGGAGGTAAAAGGAATCTTCTGACGTATCTCCTGCATAAAACTGTCCAGATCATCGATCGTTTGCAAATGGGTGTCTTTCAACATCAGAGAATCATCCAGTCCCATACGGTGGTTGATCCCTCCGCCGCATCTGACGGCATATTTTTCAAACTCTCTCAACAGGGGCCTTGTCTTTCTTGTATCAAGCAGTTTGACACCAGTATCACGTATGGCATCTACATAGGCTGCTGTCAGGGTCGCAATTGAACTTGCATGCAGTACCATATCAAGAATAGACCGTTCTAGAGAGAGTATGGTCTTTGAATCTCCGGAGATAAAAAGCAATTTGTCACCTTTGACGAACGCTTTGCTGTCTTTGATGTTCCACTGGATCGAAAGGCCATACAGTTTTGCCATCGCATCCACATACTCCTGTCCTGCAAACACACCGTCACTTTTAGCAATGATATAGGCCCGGATATCTTTGCTTCCGCTGATACGGGAAAAAAGATCCCCACGACCGATATCTTCCGCCACCAATGCTTTTAAAAATGTCTCTTTTAACATTATTTGATCGCCAACATGCGCTCTAATGCCAAATTTGCATACTTTGCCGTATGAGGATCGATCACGATCTCATTGATCGGTTTATCATCTTCTATAGATTTCAGGGTATTGTAGAGATCTTCCAGTGTTGTTTCATTCATGGTTGGACACTCCGGTTTGGTCGAAGAGAGTACATAGGTATTCTTTTTTCTCATTCTGTTCACAAGATTGTATTCTGTTCCTATTGCTACTTTCTCTTCAGGGTCAAGGTCTGAAACATATTTGATCAACTGGGAGGTTGAACCTGAAAAATCTGCTGCAGCTACGATCTTAGGATCACATTCTGGGTGTACCGCGATCTTGATACCGGGATATTTGTTCCTGTAGAACGCAATATCATCCACGGTAAAGAGCTGATGTACAGAACAGAAACCGTTAAAGCAGATCACATCCGCTTCTTTCGGGTCACACTCATCCTGCCCTTCTGCTCCGATCACACAGGATTTCAACCCCATCTGAATAGCAAAATTCTGTCCCAGACATCTGTCCGGTACAAAAAGGATCTTTTTCCCAGTCTCCAGACCTTTTTCAATGATCTTGAACGCATTGGAAGAGGTGCAGACATATCCGCCCATCTCTCCTACTTTTGCTTTGACCGTCGCATCAGAGTTAATATAGGTAATAGGCAGAATATCTTCTTTGGCGATCCCGTGCTTTACCATGTATTCTACAGAATCATCAAAATAACTTCCATCTATCATACGTGCCATGGCACAACAGGCGATCTTTGGCATGAGAACACGTTTTTCAGGAGCGATCACTTTGACACTTTGCCCCATGAATCCAACGCCGCAGAAAACCACCCATGGATTCTTGTCTGCTTTGCATCTGCGTGCCAGCTCAAGACTGTCACCGGTAATATCTGCCATTTCAAAGACTTCATCACGCTGGTAATAGTGTGCTACTACTGTTACATCAAGCTCTTGTTTAAGTCTCTCTATCTCAGCTTTATAGTCTATACTCATTGCTATCCTTTAGATAATTCTGGCTATTTTAGCAAAATTCGGTTAAAATTGCACAATATTAATACATTGTAGAATGACTTGCACTGTGATAATAACTTTAAATCGTGGAATAATCATGAACGAAAATATCGTACTTTACCTTGCAGCCTACCTGATCGCCGGTATACCTTTTGGATATCTTTTGGCTAAACAGTTTGCAGGCGTAGACATTAAAAATGAAGGCTCCGGGAATATCGGTGCGACCAATGTACTGCGTGTCGTCAAAGAGAAAGATCCGAAACTTGCCAAAAAACTTGGTGCAGCAACACTGTTCCTTGATGCCATCAAGGGGATCATCGTCATTCTGGTAGCCAAAATGCTCGGTGCCCCGGAGAGCGTGCAGTGGACCATTGCCGTGCTCGCGGTCATAGGTCACTGCTTTTCGGCATTTCTATTTTTTGAGGGAGGGAAAGGTGTTGCAACCGGTTTTGGCGTATTCCTGATCATGATGCCTATTCCTGCACTTATAGCTATTGCTGTCTGGTTGGGAGCAAGCAAAGGATTAAAGATATCATCACTCTCTTCTCTCATTGGACTGGTGGCTTTTATCATCGCTTCCTATATCCTTTACCCGGTCGTACCCGCTATCGGGTCACATGCCCCGATATGGATCATTGCATCGATCATCTTCTATAAGCATATACCCAATATCGTCAGACTCTTTAAAAAAGAAGAGATCAAAGTATAAATGTTCATTCATATCGACAGACTGGCATTTGAAACCATTATCGGCCTGCTTGACTTCGAGCGGGACAGACCACAGCGTGTCATTGTCGACCTTGAAGCCTCTTACGATTATGAGCATGGACATTTCATCAATTACGCAGACATTGTCCTGCATATACAGAATGAACTGAAAGAGAAAAAATACAAACTCCTGGAAGAAGCCCTGCTGGGCCTCAAAGAGAGGATCCATAACCATTACCCTACACTCAATACCCTCAAAATAAAGATCTCCAAACCGGACATCCTGCCTGATTGTAACGTTGCCCTGAGTCAGAATTGGGAATTTTAAAAAAACTTTCAGATAAGCCCTTTTTTATGCTATAATTAAACAAATCTTAAAAGATAAAGGCTTGAAGATGAGAGTATTGATTATGGAAGATGAAGCCACATTAAGCAAAACACTTTCCGACAAACTGATAGAAGCTGATTATCAGGCAGATATCGCGGAAAATCTGGGTGATGCCAAATATTATCTTGATATCAGAAATTATGACCTGGTACTTCTTGGTTGGGCAAAAACAGGTGCAGGAAACATAGGTATGATCGCCGATATTAAGAACAAGGCACATAAAACCTCGGTGATCGTCTTATCCGAAAGAGGTGACAAAGAGAGTGAAATTGAAGCACTTCGTTCAGGTGCGGATGACTTTATACGCAAGCCGCTGGATTATGATATTCTTTTGGTTCGTATTGAAGCCAAACTGCGTTTTGGTGCTTCCAATATCATTGAGATCGATGATCTACTCATCAATCCGGAAGAGGAGAAGATCATTTATCAGGGTGAAGAGATAGAACTGAAAGGTAAGCCGTTTGAAGTGTTGACCCACCTTGCCATGCATAAAGACCAGATCGTTTCAAAAGAGCAGTTACTTGATGCGATCTGGGAAGAACCCGAACTGGTGACTCCCAATGTCATTGAAGTTGCGATCAACCAGATCCGCCAGAAAATGGACAAACCGTTGAATATCACTACGATCGAAACGGTCAGAAGACGCGGTTACAGATTCTGTTTCCCTAAACAGATATCCTGATCATACTCCCCCCTCACAAATACTTATAGAGAAGCGTAAAAAACGCTTCTTCTTCCTCAAAATCCACTAAGAAAAAATAATTTTATTGACTTTTAAATAAGGCATAAGCTTTGTTGGGTTATAACTCGTATAAATAACTTATAGCGCCTATAATATAGTGCGCATACAGAGGATAATATGGCCCTTTTAATAACTGATGAATGTATTGCCTGTGATGCTTGCAGAGAAGAGTGTCCGAATGAAGCGATCGAAGAGAATGATCCTATCTATCTTATTGATTCAGACAGATGTACTGAATGTGTAGGACATTTTGATGAGCCGCAGTGTATCGCTGTCTGCCCTGTTGACTGTATTATCTCCGACCCTGACAATGTAGAGAATATTGAAGAGCTCAAATTCAAGTTTGAGAAGCTTCAAGAGGAAGAGTAGGCAGGATCATGGCCAAACGAACCGCGATCATTGATATCGGTTCGAACTCGGGAAGACTGGTAATATTTGAAAAGACCAGTCATTACGGCTTTCATCTTATCTGCGAACAGAAGTTCAAAGTCCGCATTGGTGAAGGTGCTTACGAAAAAGGCGGCTACCTTCAGCCTCCTGCGATCAAACGTGCCTTTTTAACCCTAAAATCCTTCAAACATACCATTGAAAAATACCAGGTACACAAAACGCTCTGTGTCGCTACTTCCGCACTCCGTGATGCACCCAACGGCAAAGCTTTTGTCTCCTGGATAAAAAAAGAGCTGGGACTTTCACTGAAGATCATTGACGGTAAAAAGGAAGCCACCTATGGTGCTATAGCAGCCTCCAATCTCCTGCCTGTTAAAGATGCTATTACAATTGATATCGGGGGTGGTTCTTCCGACATGGCACTGATAGAGAACGGGCATATTGTCGATACCTACTCTTTAAATCTGGGAACGGTCAGACTCAAAGAGCTTTTTTTTGACAAAGGCGGTATGCCTATGGAAGCAGTTCATGCAAAAGCCAAAGCCTATATAGACAGGGAGATGCAAAACCTTCCGGAGCATTTTAAAGCAAAATTGGCCATAGGCATAGGTGGTACGGCCAGAACACTGAGTAAAGGTATTATGCGGCGTTCAGAGCACTCTCTGGATAAACTGCATGCCTTTACCTATGAGATTGAAGCACATCAGGATTATTTGGAGAAAATACCCCTCTCCTTTGTTAAAAGCTTGAAGAAATTCTCGTTAAAGAAGAACCGTTTTGATACTATCAGGGAAGGTACACTTATTTTTAACTCTATTCTTGCATCTATTGGTGCAAAAACGGTGATGACAAGTGCTGTCGGGGTAAGAGAAGGGGTGTATCTTGCACAGATGCTCAAACATGAAAATATGAAATTCCCGAAAGACATCAATCCCAGTATCGTTTCTATTCTTGACCGCTTCAAGCCTTTCATTCATATTAAATCACAAAAGAAGAACCGTTACAGGATCGCCATTGCACTTTATGAAGTTCTGCAGGCAGAGATGGCTGACGGATTAAAATACCAGAATGAGATCAAACTGGCACTCAGACTTTCATCCATCGGAAATACACTCAACATTTACAAATCCCATCAGCATGCCTATTATATTGCAATGCAGGAATTAAATTACGGATTTAACCATGAAGAGATGATATTGATCTCTCTGCTTTTACGTATGCACGGGAAAGAGTTGATTCACAGCCCTCTTTTTGAACATTATAAAACGTTGTTACCGGAAAAACGAACTCTGCTTTGGCTCAGTTTTATCTATACACTGACCATATTTATTTATGAGGCATCCAATTCGGCAAAAATCACTTTTTCATACAAGAATCAAACCTTGACCATTATGTCAAACAAACCGTTATACCTTGCGAAAGAGAAAATAAAAACGTTGGAAAAACCGGTACCGTTCGCGATCATCATCCAGGATGAAGATACGTTACCGAAAAATAAGGAATTGGGAATTGTATAGCATTTGAAACTGTAGGGACAAGGTATGCCTTGTCCCTACAAATTCTTAAAACTTGGATCCCATAGAGAATTCAAAGGTTGCTTTCTGATCATAATCTTCTATATCGATCGGATAAGCAAAGACAAGATTGATCGGTCCAAAGGCTGACTGCCATTCAAGTACCACACCAGTGGAAGACCTTGTAAGGCTGTCTCCCGTGGCGGAGACTGTGGGGTCATTAAAATCTACATATCTGTCCTCACCCGGCACCAATTGTCTTGCACGGACCGGATCCGTAGAGATCACACCATAATCATAGAAGAATGCCAAACGCATTTTTGCTGCTTCTGAAAGTGGTATACTGGCTTCCAAACTGACAGAAGCACGCTGTGTACCACCAATACGTGTATCATAACCTGTAAGAGGGTCAGTCACGGTTGGAGAAAGAGAGTAAGGGTT
>CAZCBU010000349.1:0-9302 GCA_964496995.1 uncultured Sulfurovum sp. | reverse complement strand
GATACATGTCAAGCTGCTCTTTTTGGCATTTTTGGTTGCATACAGTTTTTCTTTGAACAGTATCAGAAAGAGACTGATAGAAGATCCGGAGTATAAAAGCGGCAAGTATTTCAGGTTCTATAATGAAGTGCCGACACTTATCATGATCGTGATCGTGATCATGGTCGTTGTAAAACCGATTTAATCATGAAACTAAATAGTTTTGTGTTATAATCGCTACATCTAATTTAAAAAAGAAGGAATATTTATGGAATTAACACCTATTAAAATACCGGAGATACCGTTACCGTTTGAAATACCAGCATTGATGCACCCGCCGGTAGATCACTTTATCATTGCACTCCCTATAGTAGTTCTTTTACTGGAGATCATCAATCTTTTTGCCAAAAAAAGAGCGATCGGTGTGGTTTCATTCTTTTTAATCATCTTAACCGTTGTTGCGGCAGTTGCTGCATATCTTAGCGGATCTGTGGATGGAAAACAGGCATGGGATCTTTTAAGTGAGGCAGGTCAGGCGGAGTTGAAAGACCACAAAATACTTGGTACGTACCTTATGCTGGCTTCCGCTGTTGTACTATTGTTCAAAATGCTGTCTGCGATCATCAACAGAGCTTTAATGAAAGGACTTTTCCTTTTCGTACTCATTTTCTTTGTAGCAGGGATACTCAAACAAGGTAAAGAGGGTGGAGAGCTTGTTTATACATATGGTGCAAATGTCAAGATCGTTAAAATAAAAGATGATGCACTTTTTGATTGTCAAGATGACCTGAGTGATTATGTAGCAGAAGAGAAAGAGGCGGAAGAGGAAGCGAAAGCAGCTGAAGAAGCCAAAAAAACTGAAGAGTCTAAAAAAGCTGATGAAGCTAAAAGTACAGAAACAGTAACAGAAGAAAAAGCAGAAACGCCGGAAGTTGAAAAAACTGAAGAGGCAAAAGAAGAACCGGCGGCAACAGAAGCTGAAGCTCCGGCTGCTGAAAGTGAAACTGCTGCAACAACCAGTGAAACAGCAGCTACTGATGCAGAGGCAAATGCAGCAGAAAAAGTAGAAGTTGAAAAAGTACCGGCTACGCCTGAAGCACAGCCCGAAGTAGCAACACACTAAAAAACAGTGATCCCTTTTCCGGGATCATCTCTATGCCGCATTTATGACGAACCATCTCCGGTATTGTCAAAACTATCATGTTCATAACGTTCTTTGGGAACGACTTTTTTCATTGTTGAAAGATATTTTGCCATCTCCATGGTTTGATTCTCATCCAGGGACTTTGCGAAAGAGATCATAATAGAACCAAAAGCAGAGCGGGTTTTCCCCTGTTGCAGATCTTTCAGTCTGCTGAGTAATACTTCTTCTTTTTGTCCCTGGAGTCTTGGAGATGCTCCCATGCCTTCCCCATACATTCCATGACAGGAGTTACATGCATTTTTAAGGTAAAGGACTTCAGCGTCATTGTGAGCAAATAGTATAAGTGATAAAAAAAGTGTAAGTAAAAAATATTTCATTATTAACATAGAATATCCTTTTTTTTATTTTGGCAAAGAGTTTTATGATAATATTCCTTGTATTTAGCACCATCGTGACATTTATGTGACAATTATTTGCTATACTTACAAGTATATAATTATACAGTGATGAAAAAGCCAAACTTGTTGTGAAGCAAGGACGGAAAGCTATGGGTCTTTTGAAAAAAAGATTGCCAGGCTGCCAAATAGAGTATAGTTACTCTTAACTTCTGTGCATTTTGACTTTTTTATTGAATATTATATTAATTATAAATGTATAAAGGAGTTAACTGTGTCACGTTCCATAAAAAAAACAATAAAAATCTTGCTTCTTCCCTCTCTTTTTTTTACCTATACACATGCCATTGAGATCAAAAACCTTTCAGTCGCTGTCGATGTAGCAGGAAAACAAAGAATGTTCACCCAAAGAATGCTGAAAGACTATGCTATGGTCGGATTGGAGAACAACTTCGGAAACCCGAAAGAAGATCTTAAAAAGATCATGGCTGATTTTGAAAATCATTTGGATGCACTCATAGCATTCAATAGAGACAAAGCAACAGCAGAGAGTCTTGCTAAAGTAAAAGTCATGTGGAGTCCCGTAAAAGCTGCTCTGAATGAAAAACCGAGCAAAGAGAAAGCCAGAAAAATGCAGGAGGACCTTGAAAAACTACTCAAGCAGTCCAATGAAGCCGTTGGTCTTTTTGCCAAGCAGACAGGAAAAACTTCCGGAGAGATCATCAATATATCAGGAAGACAGAGAATGCTTTCGCAAAGAATGGCCAGTCTCTATATGTTGAAAGTATGGGGGATAGATGACCCTGAGTTCAAAACAAAGATGACGAAAGCGATGGATCTTTATAAGACATCTTTGGAAAAACTCAAAAAGTCGGAAATGACCACCCCTGAGATCATGGTATTGTTAAACAAGTCGGGAAAAGCATTTAGGTTTTTTGAAGTGATGAATAAGTCAAGCAGCAAGTTCATCCCCTCTCTTATCTATAAAAAGTCCAATGAAATGTTGAAAGATATGAATACTGCGACCGGTCTTTATGCGGCACAGGAAAAATAGGAGTATGGTTTGATAAGAAATAGAATTAAAATGTCTTTCCTGACAATTGCCATACTCAGCACTTCCGCTTCGGCAGTGGAGATCACAAGTCCGAAACAGGCTGTTGATATTGCAGGTAAACAGAGAATGTTCACGCAGCGTATGTTGAAAGATTATGCCATGGTAGGTATGGGGAACACTTTCGGTAAACCGGAGGAAGATCTTAAAAAGATATCAAATGATTTTCAGGATCATATGGAGTCTCTTGAAAAGTATAGCAAAAATGATGAGATCAAAAAGAGTATGGAAAAAGTCAAAATGCTCTGGGGTCCTCTCAGAAAAACACTTTCTGAAACACCGAGTAAAGAGAAGGTTGAAAAACTTCAAATAGACCTGGATGCACTTCTTAAAGCTTCAGATGATACGACAAAACTTTTTGCAAAAGCATCAGGAGAAGCATCAGGAGAAATCGTCAATAAAGCAGGCCGGCAGAGAATGCTTTCACAAAGAATGGCCAGCCTCTATATGTTAAAAGTATGGGAAGTAGATGATCCTCAGTTTAAAACAAAACTTGATGATGCAATGAAGCTTTTTAAGACTTCATTGGAGGAGTTGGAAAAGTCGGATCTGACAACAGAGGAGATCAAAGTACTTTTGGCAAAAGTAAAGAGATCGTTCATGTTCTTTGAAATGATGAGCAGATCCAAATCCAAATTTGTTCCAACGTTGATCTACAAGAAATCAAATGATATTCTTGTCAATATGAATAGTGTAACACAGAAATATGTTGCTTTAGAAACCACATAAAGGGAAGAAAAATGAAAAATAAAATAATTAAAAGTATAGGAAGTATTACGGCAATAGCAATATTCGCTTTATCCGGAACAAGTATGGCGGAAGAAATAAAAGCACCTTCAACCGATGCCACGGTCATATCCGATACGGTAAAACTGATCGATATGGCCGGTAAGCAGAGAATGCTTTCACAGCGTATTGCCAAAGACTATTTGTATGCGGGAAAGAAGATCGCACCGGCAAAAGCAAATAAACAATTGAAAGCGTCTTTAGAGGAACTTCTCCGTACACATAAAGTACTGGTAAAATCCATTAATGACCCCGATATCGCCAACCTGCTTGCCTTCGTTGAAATGTCAAGTGAAGATTTTGAAGCAACTGCAAAAGAAGACTTCACCATTGACAATGCCCAGTTGGTCATTGACTTAAGTGAATCTATGCTTGAAGGTAGCCAATATGTGGTTGATTCTTTGAAAAAAACAGTCAAGATCAAAGAATCTGCTATTGTAGGAAAAGCAGGTAAACAGAGAATGCTTGCCCAGCGTATTGCAAAGTATTATATTGCCTATCAGGCAGGGATCAAAGATAAAAATACCATCGACCAGATGAAGGCCGCTGTCGCAGAATTCTCTGAGTCACATGCCGCATTGATGGCAAACTCGGCCAATACACCGGAGATCAACAGAAAACTCAATGAGATAGACAGACTTTGGAAGATCGTATATAAATTCTATCTCAATATTGAAAAAGGCGGTTTGCCGCTGATCGTTTTTAATACAACAGATAATATTACAAAGAAAATGAATGAGATCACAGGGCTTTATGTGGAACTCTATAAATAAGGGGATGACATGAAGAGAATATTTTATATATTTTTCTTCTTTCTTGCAGCAACACTGTTGAGTGAAGCTGCAACGAGGGGGGATGTAAAAGTGATAGAGGCTTCTGAGAATATTAGGTATCTCAGTCAAAAGATCGTTAAAGATTATCTTTTTTATTATCAGCATCCGGAGCAGACAGAAACCCAGAACAGATTGAAAAAAGAGTTGGGTCAGTTAAGTGCGGATCTTAGAATTATCGCTACGACGACCAAAGATGCGGATACGAAAGATATTCTTGAATTTTTAGCTTACAGTAAAGATCAGATCGAACAGATATTCAGTGAAAAAGTAGATAAAGAAAAAGCTGCACTGATGCTTGACTACAGTGAAACCCTTCTTGAAGGGGCGGATTCTATCGCACTGGCACATAAATATGATTTTAGCAATGAAGAAAAAATGCTGATGGTCACTAAAAAGATCGAATACCTTTTAGAGAGAATAACCAAATATTATATGGCTATTCATGCAGGCTTTGACAATGCTACCAATAAAGAACAGATGAAACATGCCATGATCGAACTGGAGGAGAGTCTGTTGGAGATATCCCTTTATGACTATCCTGAAGAGGTAAAGACCGTACAAATGAATTTGAACAGCTCCTGGAGTGCCAATCGTATATTTCTTGATAGATCAGACAAACTGTTCATACCGAAACTTATGTTCATTTCGGTGGCATATATAGAAGATTTTGTGTCGGAATTGGCACTTTATCACAGTAAAAACCAATAGAGAAGGAAGTAAAATGAAAATAATGAACAACAAAAGTATCTTTACTTTTCTTATGATCGTGGTCCTGCTTTTATTGGGAGGAGCTTCCTACTATACCTTTATGGCTTACAATGAGTATGAATCAACACAGAAAAATACAAAAAGTACCTATTTTATTGAAACACTTGATGATACCCTTTCAAAAATAGCAAAAGAGAGACTCTACAGTGCGATATATATGAGTACCAACGGTACATCAGGACTTGAAAAAGTCAAAGAATCAAGAACATCAGTTGATACTGCACTGGCTGAATTAAGTGCTTATATAGAAACGAATAAGATCTCTGCATCTTACAAGAGAAGAGTGGATTCTGTTCGGAAAAATTTAAAATATGTACGAACTAGAATTGATACCTTGAGTTCGGAATATAAAAGTATTTTATTTGAAGTGTATCACGACAAGATCTTTCAGTCACTTTTCGGGGCTATGAAAATAGTTGCGGCAAAAGATTCCTCTGCCGAGATGAAAGATTATCTTGCAACCTACATTAAATTTACAGCATTGAAAGAAAATACCGCATTGGAAAATACCGGTATCTTTTTTATCCTGAGCGGATCCAAAAAAATGAATGATTCTGACCTGATGTTGTGGGACTCTCTCCTGGTGAATGATACCATGCCGGAATTCTCTACGATACACAATAGGGTTATCGTAGAAAAACTCAATGCTTTGATCACACCTGAAGCATTCAGAAAGATCGGATTTAAAGAACGTGCTTTGATCTTATACAGTGCGTACAGCGGAGAGTATCCTGTAGAGACAAATGAGTGGTTTGCCCAGGTTGAAAAAAAGATGAAATATATCGACCTTGCACAAAGTATACTTTCTACGACGATGAAAGACTCTACTAAAAACCATGTGGCTGAAAGTAAAGGGGTTCTCACACAATATGCTGCGGGTACACTCTTTATGCTGCTCCTTCTTTTGATCCTGTTCGTTATTTATCATAATATCAATAAAGACAAGCAGTTATTTGAAGATACGCTGAGAGATATTGAGACGGTACTTAACCTGGAACAGCAAAAAGAGTTAAAGATACTGATCGATAACAGAGAGATCAACAAGATCTATAAATTCTTGACAGAAACCATCAAAGAAGCAAACCAGGCAAAAGATCTTTTCCTTGCCAATATGTCTCATGAGATACGTACACCTCTGAACGGGATCGTAGGATTTACACAACTGCTTAAATCAACAGAGGTGAATGCAGAGCAGGAAGAATTCATTACGGTAATAGAGAACAGCTCTGATAACCTGCTTGCGATCGTGAATGATATTCTGGATCTTTCCAAGATCAAAGCGAATAAGATCGAATTGGAAAATATCTCATTTAATGCGGTTGAAAAATTTGAGTCTGCCATAGAATCATATGGTGCAAGAGCGGCTGAAAAAAATATTGACCTTACGATGTATGTCGATCCGACAATGCCTAAAATGCTGAGAGGTGATCCGACTAAAATTTCTCAGATCCTTATCAATCTTGTCAGTAATGCCATCAAATTTACCGGTTTAAGCGGTGCTATCAATGTAAGAATTGACAAGATATCAGAAAATGATGATAAGGTAGAACTTAAGTTCTCCGTCAAGGATACAGGTATAGGGATCACTGATGAACAAAGAGAAAAAATATTTGATGCTTTCTCCCAGGCAGATGTCAGTACAAGCCGTAAGTTCGGCGGTACAGGGCTTGGATTATCCATTTCCGGGAAACTGGTCCAGTTCATGGGCGGGAAACTTGATATAGAGAGTGAAGAGGGTAAAGGTTCAACATTCTACTTTACCTTGAATCTGGATAAATCTGAAGAAGTTTCAGACGAAGAGAAACCAAATATGTATGGGTTTGATGTGGCTCTGCTTGTCCCAAGTGATGAAGTCAAAGAGTTGGTGAATCCTAACCTTGAAGCGTATGTGGAATACAGCGGAGCGAACTTCCGTATTTACACGGCAGAGGAGATATCTGAAATAAATGCTTCAGACCTGCCGGATATACTATTTATCGATCATCGATATTTCGGAAGAGAAGGAGAGCTTGAAAAATATCTTGATCTTGATACAAAGCTTGTATTGCTTACGACCAGTGACAGAAAAAGCAAGATAGAAGAGATCGAGCATAAGATCGATAAAATCGTTTACAAACCTCTCAATCTGACCAAAACACTAAAGTCACTTGATGTTGTGCATGAGGAGACCAAAGAAGAGAAAGAAGCACCGGTCAGTGATCATAGAATTTTTGAAAATCTGAATGTACTGGTTGCGGAAGACAATGCGATAAATCAAAAGCTTATTAAAAATGTATTGAATGGACTTGGTATAGAAGTCACTATAGCAGGTAATGGGGAAGAAGCTTTGAATTATCGTATGAATCATGAATATGATATGATCTTCATGGATATACAAATGCCTGTCATGGGAGGTATAGAAGCGACTGAAAAAATCACTGAATATGAAGAGAAGAACAGAAAACACCATATACCTATCGTTGCGTTAACGGCGAATGCACTGCAGGGCGACCGGGAAAAATATCTGAATGCAGGTCTGGACAATTATCTTTCCAAACCGATAGAACTGGATAAACTGAGAACATTGCTTTTAGAGTATTTTTCTCATAGAATGCTCAAAGAGGATACTGAAACGCCAATGCAAGAGATCATCCCTGATGAAGAAGAGCATGAAGTAGAAGAGGTCAAAGAGGCAGTTGTTACTGACAATAAGGAAGCAGTCAAGTTCGATATACTGCTTTACAGAGAAAATTCACTGGCAACACATATCTATGTGACGATGCTGAATAATCTTGGATATGATGTTGATGTTGCTACCAGTATGGATAACTTTATGAATAAGCTGGAAAATAAGTATTACCATTATATCTTGTTTGATGCAACTCCTTTTATGAAGATACAGTGTTTAATGGTTGAACTTATCGAGGAGAGAGATGCTATGCCGTTAATGTTTATCTCCGACAAAGAAGAAAACAATGCATGTTGTCAAACATTAAGTATGAATGCTACGGTTGATGAGATGAAAAATAAGTTGGATCAGTAGAATATCCTGGCCAGATATAACCCCTCCGGAGGGGCAAGTTTCGTTGTGTACTTTTTTTGACAACTGAGCTGCTCTTCCAATTGGGTCAAACTCAGTTCTTCTCTGGCACACATCATAGCCGCCTCAACCATCATACGTACCTGAGAACGCAGAAAACCGTTGGCCTGAAAATAGATGTAGTGATATCCCTTACGTTCACTGTAAGCTGTTTTGTATATTTCTCTTACTGTCGTATGTGTGATACTGCCGGTTTTATGAAAGTTCTTGAAATCATGTTTTCCTTCAAAGCATCTCAAAGCTGTTTGTAACAGTTCTGTATTGAAGTTTGGATAAGAGGAGATATATTTCTGTTCAAATACAGAGGATTTCCCTGTTTTGAATACATAACGGTAGAGCCGTTTTTTTGCTGAAAATCTTGCATGGAAGTCATGCGGGACTCTGGAAATATGTTTAAATTCTATCTCTTTCAATTTTTGGTTGAGGTTAGTTTTTAGTTTATGCAGATCCAACCAGAATTCAGGCAGGTCAAAATGTATGACTTGCCCTGTGGCATGGACTCCCGCATCTGTGCGTCCGCTGGCTACGATCTGAGCGTGTATCTGTAAAGACTGGAGTGCTTCTTCTATGGCATAGGTGACAGTATTTTTCGTACTGTTCTGTTTCTGAAACCCTTTATAACTGCTGCCGTCATAAGCAATGACCGCTTTAACCCTTCTGGAGATCTTCTGCATCAGAAATATCGTGCGACCCGTACTTGAAAGAGCCATCTGCCTAATACAGAAGTGAAGATGACCGCTGCAAACAACATAGGGAAGGTTCCCCATTTCTGTAAAGAAGAAGCCAAACCATAAAAGAGCAGTACGGTGGCAAAAATGACTATATAGGTATTGTTGGATTGATATCGTGGATTGATCATACTGAATGCTGCCACAAGATAAACAGAGAGGAGGGGAATGAGACTGACAAAAATGTAAAAGAGCAGGCGATGCAGCGTTCCCTTGTCTTTTTTAGCTTTTTTCCAAAATTCAAAAACGGTTTCAAAATGAAAATGATTCTTTTTTGTTTTGTCATAGACTTCAAGTGTTTTATACCTGGCCTGTTGCAGTTTGTCTTTTGTATAGGTGTATCCATAGCCGTCCGTCAGTAGAAGTGATGTCCTTACTTTCTTCTTGACCAGGTTTCCTTTTTTTGCAGCAAAGAACTGTTCATTGTTTTTATCAGTTCTGTTGTATATGACCATGTCATGAAAATCATTTTTCTCTTT
>CAZCBU010000348.1:0-4005 GCA_964496995.1 uncultured Sulfurovum sp. | reverse complement strand
CTTCTGGCGATCATTTCACTGCCGCCCAGTCCTATGTTCTTCAGTGAACTGTACGGTTTTGGTGCAATGATAGAGAATGCAAAAGAGAGTGACCATATGCTGGCAATGATCGGGGCGGTACTTTTGCTGCTGATCCTGCTTTCTGTGATCTTTTACCGTTTTGTTTCGATCTACCAGTCCATGAAATATGAAGGGGAAACATATTCCAAAAAAGTGTATGCAAGCGAACTGTTTGCATTGGTTCTTTTCGCACTGGCACTTATGGCACTGCTTTTGCCGGAGTCAATGGCGTATTTAAGGAGTATTGTATGAGATTTATTGCCAGGTATGCAAAAGAGATCGGGAATACATTTGAAATTGTAACGGTCTATGAAAACGAGATTCGCAGAGAAAGGGTTGACAAGGAAGTTCCCGTCATCAGGACCATAGCAAAACAGCACCCCTCAGCCATCTGGTTTGAACGAAAAATGCATGATGACTTTGGTATTGAAATTGAAGATGCTTTTGACAAACGTCCATTGGTGCATCAGGAGAGATTTCCCAAAAAACTTCATACATTGAAAAAAGATTTTCAAGAGAAACATATAGAGGAAGAGGACTATCTGCCTTACAATTATGAAGCGATATCCGGTGATGGTGTTTTTCAGGTAGCGGTAGGACCCATTCATGCAGGCATTATTGAGCCGGGCCATTTTCACTTCTCACAGGCAGGAGAAGAGATGCTCCATCTCGAGGTAAGACACTTTTACAAAAACCGCGGTATTGAAAAGATGCTTGAGGGTAAAACGCTCCTGGAGGCAAAGCCTGTGATTGAGCGTATCAGCGGCAATGAAAGCATTGCCTATCAGCTTTGCTGGAGGGATATTGTGCTTCAGGCTTCAAAACAGAGCCTTCCGCCTGCTTTGGAAAAACGGCATGCTTTTTTACTTGAACTTGAACGTGTCATCCATCATCTGACCGACCTGGGGTTCATTCCCAATGATGCAGGATTCGGTGCGGCACTTGCCTTTGCTTCCAAACTGGCAGAAGATGCACGGCGCATGATGAAAACAGTGACAGATCACCGTTTTGGTTTTGCTGCCATCACTTTCCTAAATCGGCCTGTCGATACAGTCTCTATACAGGAATGGATTGGAGAGATGCAGGAAAATGTGGCATATTTTGAAAAGTGGATCATGGATATTCCCTCTTTATGGGACAGGTTCGATACCACCGGTACGCTCTCTTTCAAAAAAGCCGAAAAATATGATACTGTCGGGGTGGTCGCCCGTGCTTCGGGCATAGCAATCGACAGAAGAGATACACCATTTTATCTGGAACATGGATTTGTGATGGCGCAGGAAACCAGCGGTGATGTCGCGGCAAGGTTCAAGCTGCGCCTGGCGGAGGTGAAGAACGCTTTAACCATGATGCACCATTTTTTGGAAGAGCATGATACAAATGGTGCACACTTTGAACTTCAGGAGGTGCAGGATGGTGAATATATGGGCTTTTGCGAAAGCTCTATAGGAGAACTTTTTATGGCAGTAGAGATAAAAGAGGGTGTCATAGACCGTTTTTTTGCAAGAGACCCCAGTTTTGTCAATTGGCAGGCTTTGCATCTTATGATGCAAAAAGATATTATTGCGGATTTTCCTCTGATCAATAAAAGTTGCGACCTAAGCTATGCGGGGAATGATCTATGATTGATTTTTGGAATAAACGGATGAAACTCGGTATCCTGACTGAAAACCCGGAACAGGACGAATCACTGAAAAAGATAGAAAAAGAGATCAGAGATACAATCAAGAAAAAGTTTGCAGGTTCTTTGGCGATCCGTATGGTTGACAGTGGAAGCTGCAATGCCTGCGAAGCAGAGTGCAATGCTCTCTCGAATCCCTATTATGATCTGGAACGATTGGGAATCTACTTTGTAGCAAGTCCCCGCCATGCCGATGTGATGCTGCTGAGCGGATTGATGACATTTAATATGTCACCCCATGTACTCGATGCCTACCGACAAATGCCTGAACCCAAATGGGTTATTACTCTGGGAGACTGTCCTGTCATGCAGGCTCCGTTCGAGCGTACCTTTGCCATAAAAGCACCGGCAGAAAGTCATCTGCCCGTGGCACATCATATTCCGGGATGTCCCCCTGAACCCAAAGAGATCATTGAGGGCTTACTTGCATTTTTGAGAAAGATAAATTACTCCAGTCCGAATTCATTCATACAGGATACACAATAGAGAGATTCGGGAAACAGCTTGAGCCTTTCAAGGGGAATAGGCTCTTCACACTCTTTGCATATTCCATATTCAGGAGTATCGATCTTCAAGTAAGCTGCTTTGAGACGGTTGAGGCGTTTTCTTGCTTCATCGTATCTTTGGAGATGGATGCTCTGTTCCTGTTTGAAACTGATATGGGCGACCTTGTCGGAAGGACCTTCCCCTTTTTCCGGGTAAACAGCAGATCTTATCGTCTCGATCTCACTTGCAAGAATCCTGATCTCTTCATCTATACATTTTTTAAATGTCTGTTTTTGATCGCTTGTCATGTCTTCTGCTCCTTCGGTCATTTGTCTTCTTTTTTAATGCGTCTGCGGCTTTTCAGGTTCTCCCGTTTGATATGAAGGCGGTCTTTGAGACGGTTGATCCTGCTCTTTTCCGTATCTTGAAGATCGGCAGAGATGTTTTCCACCTCTTCCCCGATCTTTACCGAAAGCATTTCAGATTTTTTCATGGCAAGGATCTGTGAGGAGAAAATACTTCTGTGACCGGAGATCAAAAAGCTGATCACTGCACCCAGTGCGGCATAATGGGCAATATCGATCCCGAAGAGTTCTACTGCCATAATGGTCGAAGCGATGGGTGTATTGGTCGTGGCAGAGAGTACGCTGACAAAACCGAGTGCAGAGAAGAGTACAATATGTTCCGGAGAAAAGAGTGTTCCAAAACTGTAGCCGCTGGTCGCACCGATGTAAAAAATAGGCGTAATGATACCGCCGCTTCCCCCTGAACCAAGAGAAAGAGAGGTGAACACTGTTTTAAGTAAAAAAGTGTACCAGTGTATATCTATATGATAGAGTGGATCCGGGTTGATGGCATTGCTGATGACATCCAGTCCAAGGCCGATATATTCTTCACCGAACAGCAGTGTCAAAATTACGATCAGCAGGCCGCCGCCAAACGCTTTGATGTAAGTATTTGCTTTGATACTTTTGATCGCTTTGGCCGTAAGGGTCACAGAGGTGATGACAAAGTCAGATACAACACCGAAAAAGAGCGCAGCAAGGACCACCTTTGCAATAAGAACCATATCGAGTGAGATATTCTGGTAAAAGTGAAGATTGTAGTATGTGTATTGAATGCCCAAAAACTGTGCGGTTGTAAATGCGGCAAACCCCGCGATGAAGGAGGGGAGCAGTACATCATACAGGATCACGCCGATAATGAGTACCTCCACACCAAAGATGGCACCTGCCACAGGGGTACCGAAAACGGTGGCGAAACCGGCACTGATACCGCAGATCACCAGTTTTTTTCTGTCCTGCTTGCTGAACTTAAAAAGTTCGGAGAGTACAGAAGCAACACCGGCACCGATCTGTGCACCGGGCCCTTCCTTACCGACAGAAGCACCGGCAAAGATACTGATGACAGTTGCCAGCAGTTTGACCGGTATGACGGAAACATCGATCTTTCCGTCCTGTTTATGGACAGCCGCGATTACTTTTTCCGTACCATGCCCTTCCGCACTTGGGGCAAATGTATTGACAAGCAGACCGTCATAACAAGCGCCACAGGAAGAAGATAATAAAAGTCAAACGGGAGAAGCGAGCGTGATTCTTCCGAATACTTCAGTATATTTAAAAAAAGTGTTACAACGGCACCAATAATGATACCGACGACAGAGGATAAAAATACCCATTTGCTAACACTGAAGAAGATGGCTGTCTGTTCTGTAATATGTTTTCGTATCATTTGTATACATCCGGAATAAGGTGTCAAGTATCTTTCTTTAATTATAT
>CAZCBU010000347.1:0-5161 GCA_964496995.1 uncultured Sulfurovum sp. | reverse complement strand
ATGTATAAGTGCCAAAAGCCCTCCGGTTGAAAAGCCACCGATGAAAACCTTGTTATTTACCTGCCTCATAGCTGTAAAAGCCCTTTGAAAATCGGTCTCCCAATCTTCGGCAGACACATTTAAGAGTGCTTTAGGATCAGAACCATGTCCCCGTAACCGTGGTACATAAACATTAATCCTTCTCTCAAAAAGATAATTTGCAAGGGTTTGTATCTCTCTGGTTGCGGCCATATAACCATGGGAAAAGACCAGACCGGTATCGAACTCAGGATCATACAAAATGATCGGGGCACCCACATCCTCTTTAGCAGGTTTACGCCCCACATGTTCTTCAAATTCTTCTTCAAAATGCTCCCAGGATTTTTTTCGTAAATGTTCAAAATTATTTTCTCTCAGTTCCTGTTCCGAATACTGACTGTTCTCATCCGCCATTTTCACAATAGAGCTCTGCCATCTGATCTCATTTAAAATGACCTGCAGTGTATTCTTGACCCTCACTTTATGGAAAGGATACTCTTTTTCCAAGAAAGACCTGTCAAACAGGTATTCACCATCACTGTCTTCATAGAGTATCTTCTGTCTTGTTGCCAGTTCGATCACTGATCTGAATGGTGCATAGTTGTCATCAAGTATCATTTTGAACAGCTCCTCCTGCAACTCGGGATGTAAATTGATACCCTCGAACTTTCTCAGAGAACGGGCATTTTTGTAAATAAGTGTTTTGAGGTAAGAGGGGCATACTTTCACCGTAGGCATTGTTATCAGACTCAAAATAAAAATGTGGTCAAAATTGATCTGTATCCGGGAATAGACCTTTTGCATAACATCTTTGGTCAGGACCTTGCGCTTCTGCTCCAAGGCTGCATTCAACTTCTCTTTGTTATAGAGTGTCTTTTCATCGTTCATAAATTCACTTAAATAGCTGTCGAGAGTGATCGCCTTGCCAAAATGCAGATCCATATGGGCATCCATCAAAAGATTGATCTCAATTTCAAGTTCTTCAAACAGTCTTGTATTTCTCAAATCAAAGAGCTTGTCCAAGAGAAGTAAAAACCAATTTTCTCCAGGGCGTACAGGATAATAGGTGATCGACACCGGTACGATCTTCAGTTCCAGATCTGTATTAATACAGGAGGCATCTACTCCCATCGAAGAACAAAAGTGCTGATGTACATCTTTTCTATTATATTTGGCTCTATACTGTGCCAGTCTTGCTTTAAGTGCCATGACCGCAGCTCCGGTATGTATGGGCCCTTCCCTCAGCGGCGAGTGGGTACAGAATTCACCATTATCAAAAGAGATACGTTTGTTTTTGACCATATAGCCCTCCGGGTAGATGATCCAGTCGGATGTCCCTTTTAACAGATCTTCTATAATGATGCAATCTCTTGCTTTGTTTTTATTGGAAATCGTTCCTACCCAACGCATAAACTTACCCAAAGCACCCACAAGTACAGAGTCATCCGCCAAAGAGCGTGTCCCTCTACCATACTTTTCATACAGCATATAGGGTACTACAAAAGTTTCAAAACGGGTAAAGTGGTTGGAAACAAAAAGCACGGGAGAATCAGGTATCGGCTCACCGGAAATGGTGATGTTCGCACCCGAAAATTTCCGTATGCTACCAATGAGTATTGAAGAGAGACCCAAAGCCAAAGACATCATTCAGCCTTTTGACTGCTTCGCATATAGACATCATGTTCAAAAGCATCCACAGTAATGATCTCATGCTGTAAGGCTCTGGCTTCCTGAAGTTGTTTCTTTTCACCTTCGGTCAGACGCTCACCTTTTTTCTCATTCACAAGCAGGGTTTTCACAGCCTGCATCGCTTCTGTGGCTTCTCTCAACTGTGTAACACGTTTACCTTTGTAAATATTGGCACAGACACGTTCTCTTACACTCTCATCTTGACTCATCAAAGCGGCGATCTTATGCAAGTTTCTGTCTTTAACAGTTTTTCCCATCGGATTGATTCTTGAACAGTATGCCAATACCCTGAACGGGAAACCCAAAGCTCCGGGCATCAGATTTTCAAAAATGCCCCTGAAGGCAAAGTCTATTTTTTCAAATGCCTCTTCAACAGCTACTTCCAGGAGTACTTCATCCACTTCCTGTCTACCCTCTTCTTCAAAACGTTTCAGTGCAGCGGTAATGAAATACATCTGTGCCAAAATATCTCCAAAACGTCCGGAAACCGACTCTCGTCGTTTCAGTGTCGCACCCATCATTCCCAAAGCAATATCGGCAAAGAAAGCAAATTTTGCAGAGGCCCAGGCAAGTTTCTGCTCAAATCTTCCAGCTTTCCCCTGGCTCTGTGCCGGATGCAGATACCCTCTGCTTAAACCAAGGACAATGGTTCTGACCTTATTTTGCACCACATGACCAATGTGTGCGAACAATAACGTATCAAATGCTTTAACATCCCCTGCTTCCAGAGCTTCAATCTGTGCATAAGCGTAAGGATGACAGCGGATCATCCCCTGCCCGAACATAATGAGTGTACGTGTCATAATATTGGCACCCTCCACCGTAATAGCGACCGGCGCACCAAAATAGGCATGCGCCAACAGATTGCGGGGTCCACGGGATATGGCTGCCCCACCCTGAATATCCATTGCATCCATCACATTCCTACGAAACATTTCCGTACTTTGGTACTTCATGATGGCGTTAGCCACTGCCGGTTTTTCGCCAGAATCAATAGCACCGAGTGTGAACGTTTTAGCAGCATCCAGTATATAGGTACTGGCACCCAGCCGTCCCAACACTTCTGCGATACCTTCGAACTTTCCAATGCTCAGTCCGAACTGGTAACGTACCACCGCATAGGTCGAAGCCACATAGGCAGCTAACTTCGAACCGCCCGTAGAGGTAGAAGGAAGAGAAATACCGCGACCTACTGCCAATGATTCCATAAGCATTTTCCATCCTTGACCCAAACCATCATTTCCGCCAATAACATCATCAATACCTATGATGACGTCTTTTCCAATAAGCGGTGCATTGACAAAGGGTACATTTAAAGGATCATGTCGTTTGCTTTGGTCAACCCCTTTACTTTGGGCAGCAACCAAAGCACAGGTGATCCCCCACTCTTTCTTCTCCCCCAAAATACCTTCAGGGTCTTTCAGTACAAAAGCCAGACCGATCACTGTGGCAATAGAAGAGAGTGTAATATATCGTTTCTCAAAATTAAGCCTGATCTTCGTCTCACCCTTTTCATCTTTGAACACAACACCCTCAGACTGTATGGCCCCGGCATCTGACCCGGCCTCCGGTTCTGTCAATGCAAAACAGGGGATCTCCCGCCCGTCAGCCAGTCTTGGCAGGTAATGTACTTTCTGCTCCTCCAGACCGTAATGCAAAAGAAGTTCGGCAGGTCCGAGAGAGTTGGGAACCATGACCGAAATAGCAAGTACCTGAGAATGGGAGGCCAGTTTTTCAATAACACAGGAGTGTGCATAAGCAGAGAATCCAAGCCCTCCGAATTCTTTAGGGATGATCATCCCCAGAAATTTCTTCTCTTTGAGATACTTCCAGACTTTTTCAGGTAAGTCTCTTGATTCAAAAACTTCCCAGTCAGAAGTCATCGCACACACTTCATTCACCTCATTGTCAATAAAATCCTGCTCCTCCCCGGTCAATTTCGGATAAGGATTGGCAAAGATCTTCTTAAAATTCGGATTTCCTGAAAAAAGTTCCCCCTCTACCCACACATCTCCCGCTCTCAAAGCTGTCTTTTCGGTCTCTGATATCTTCGGCAGCAGACCCTTTTTTTCTATAAAGTTGAATAGGTTTTGGGTAATGAGTCTGACCCGCAGTTCTTTGTTTAACAGTACAAGAGCTATAGCTATAGCCGGTATCCACCAGAATAAAGAAGCATCACAAGCAAGCAAAAACAGAGCCAAAACAGTAAACCATGACCATAAGGGCGCTGCAAAGTAAGCTAAAAGTATTGAAACGAGAAGGAGAGAAAGAATGAGTGCCATGAGAAACCTCCTGGATTTTTTGATACTTTATCGTAACGTATTGGTGTGGATTGGGTGTGGAGTAATCACGTTTGGAGACAGAGCGTATTCTCTTTGATAAATCATAATAAAATAATGCTATCATCATTAAAAAGGAAAAGCCCAAAGTGAATATTAAACCGGATTGTGTAGCTTGTATCTTAAACCAGTCACTCAAAGTCTCCAAGTTGCTGGAATTGGATGATATCACCACTAAACAGATACTGGATAATACTGCTCAGGTACTCATCGATCATGATATGGATCATACACCGCCACAGATCGCCAAGATGGTCTACCGGAACATTTCAGAGATCAGCGGACAATCTGACCCTGTTGCTCTGGCAAAAGAACGTGCGACAGAAGAAGCATCAAAGGTCGACACATCCTTTATAAATAGTATTCATGATGCACTGAAGCTTTCTGTTATAGGGAATGTGATCGATTTCGGTGCCCAGCAGCAATTCGATCTGAATGAGATGATCCAAAGCCATTTTCATCAGGATTTTGGCATCGATGACTATGCTGCCTTTGAGTCTGAATTGAAAACAGCAAAGGAGCTGGTGATCATTGGTGACAATGTCGGAGAGCATATCTTTGACAAAGTACTCATTGAGACTATCAAGAAGGTCTATGACATAAAAGTCTATTACTTTGTCAGGGGGAGACCCATTATTAACGATGTCACGGTCAAAGAAGCACAGATACTCAAAAATTGCGCACAGATCATAGATACAGGTGTCGCTACTCCCGGATATGATCTTACAGAGGCAAATGCAGAATCAAAAGCCATTTTCGACCGTGCCGACATCGTACTTGCAAAAGGTATGGGAAATTTCGAAAGTCTCTACCAGGCAACTGACCGGTCTGTCTATTTTCTTTTTATTGTAAAGTGCTCTGTTGTAGGTCAGGCCATAGGAAGAGAGGTCAAAGAACTGATATTTAAAAAGGGTTAAAATGCACACTGTGGACATTAGCAATATTGCAGAAGAGAATCATCATTATGCCATCCATCTTGCCGGCTCTCAAAATGTACTGAGCTACAAACACAACTTTTTCGAATTAAATGATATACATGAACGGGAACCTTTTGAATCAGTTGATTTCTGGCGTGATATTTCACTTGCAGCAGAAATTCTGCTTAAAGCTTCCCT
>CAZCBU010000346.1:0-2540 GCA_964496995.1 uncultured Sulfurovum sp. | reverse complement strand
GAACCGTCACTCATGGCAGAACGGATCACAGGACTTTTGGCCACGAAGGGGATCTCTCTTTTTTCTCCGAATGTCACGGAAAGATCATCTGATACTTCATCTTCATTCTTCACATTGACCGAGTGTTTGACAATAAATCTTGATCCGGAGAATGGTTGTGCCACAGAGAAGGACTGGTAATTGGGTTTGTCTTTTGCGGCCTTGTAGACCCAGTCGATCTTATCTCTTGATTCATAAAAGGTCTCTTCGGCAAAGTATTGACGCAAAGGCTCACGCGCTGCTTCGAAAAGATAACGGAAACGGCCGATGATCGGGTAGTTGATCAGCAGCTGATGTTTCCTCTGTACATAACGGTCATAAATATACAGTACGATCAGCGCCAGAAAAAGAGCACTTAGAAAGAACTCCATGAATTCACTTAGAAAATGCCATACGCCATCTAACATATTTGTCCTTTATCGTTTAAACTTTTATACTTTTATACATTTATACGTTTAGGGGTTTGGAACGGTTCATATCCAGTTTTCCCGTTAATATGCCATCTTTTTCTTCCACACTGAATGTGGCATCATAAGGTGGTTTATGGTCTCTCAGCACATCGATCAGGTGGCTTAACACAAGACCGTGATTTCTACCCAGAGGAACAGTGATCTCTTCTATATGAGCATTATGTATCTTGTCTGCAAGCGCATTGAGTGCACACTGGTAGGCACTCTCATTGGTCACATACTGAAGATAGTAGTCACGCATGATCTCGATATTGCCAAGCCAAGCTCTGCGTTCATCTGGAGAAAGTCTGTCATTCTCTTTGACCTTTTTAGTGTATTTTTCTATGAGGGCATTGGTTTTTTCCTGAATATTTTCAAATGCTTTTTCCGGTTCGGCACAGTGTTTTTGAAGCAGTTCCACCAACTCACGTCCACTATGTTCTTTTCCCGAAATATTGTAAAGATAGACCTTTTTATCTTCTGTTGCTTTAAAGCTCAGGGCTTCAAGAAGTTCAACTGCTGCATTGAGAAAAGTATATCTATCAGGTTTGCTTTGATCAAAAGAGACCCCTTTGGCTGAAACATTTGGTTTTGCACCTACATATTTTAATTCCATCTTTTTCCTTTTTATTTAACTGTTTTTTTGACTGATATAAGGGAAGACCTACTAAGTCCCTATATACCTTCAGCGATCATGGCATCTGCGATCTTCTTGAATGCCGCGATATTGGCGCCATCCACATAATTCCCTTCCACACCGTAATCTTTGGCTGTTTCAGACACGGAATGACAGATGTACTGCATGGTCTCTTTCAATCTGCTGTCTACCTCTTCAAAGGTCCATCGTTGCATCGCGGCATTTTGACCCATTTCAAAGTTACTGACGGCAACACCGCCTGCATTGGCAGCCTTTGCCGGTGCAAAACAGATCTTGCTTTCCAAAAAGACCTCTATGGCTTCAGGCGTGGAAGGCATGTTGGCACCTTCACTGACAGAAACACAGCCGTTCTTAATGAGGTTCTTCGCATCCACTTCCGTTAACTCGTTCTGTGTGGCACAGGGGAAAGCGGCATGACATTCAATATCCCAGACGGCATGGCCGCCTTTGGGGTATTCTGAAACAGGGATATATTTGGCTTCCGGGTGATATTTGATATAGTCTTCCAAAGAGGCACGACGGTTGAATTTGATCTCTTTGAGAAGTTCGATATCCATCCCTCTGGCATCGTGGATCGTTCCTTTGGAATCGGTACAGGTCACAGGTGTCGCACCCAGTTCGATGAGTTTTTCAATGGTATAGAGTGCCACATTCCCAGCACCGCTCACGGCACAGGTCTTGCCGTCAAGGCTCTCTTTTCCTTCTACTTCCAGCATGGTCTCCGTAAAGTAGACCACACCGTAACCTGTAGCCTGAGGACGCATGAGTGATCCACCGAAGAAGTTCGGTTTACCGGTCAGTACCCCGTCAAAGGTAGAGGTGATCTTTTTATATTCTCCGAAAAGGAAACCGATCTCTCTTCCTCCTACACCGATATCTCCGGCAGGTACATCCATACGCGGACCGATATATTTATGCAGTTCCCTCATGAAGGAAGAACAGAATTTCATCACTTCATGATCACTTTTTCCTTTGGGGTCAAAATCACTCCCCCCTTTGGCACCACCGATAGGAAGACCTGTCAAAGCATTTTTAAAGATCTGTTCAAAGCCCAGGAACTTCAAAACACCTTCATTGACGGTAGGATGGAAACGCAAGCCGCCTTTGTACGGCCCAAGTGTATTGTTGAACTGTACACGGTACCCTGTATTGACCTGTATGTTCTGTTTGTCATCCAGCCATTCTACCTTGAATTTAATGATCCTGTCCGGAACAGCCAGTCTTCGGACAATGGCATTCAGGTTGTACTTTTCTTCCGCAACAAGCAAAGGTGCGATAGAATGCAATACCTCTTCTACGGCCTGGTAAAATACATCATGTTCAAAACGGTGAGACTCTTTCAGTTTCTTCATCTCCTCAATGATCAGTTTTCGCATTTCCTTCAGTTCTTTGGT
>CAZCBU010000345.1:0-2507 GCA_964496995.1 uncultured Sulfurovum sp. | reverse complement strand
TCCACACCACAGATCTCTGCTTTTATAGACACGATCCTGGCAACTTTCCTGATGACCGGTTCTGTCTCCTTCCTCTTCTATGCCAACAGGGTTTTCCAGCTTCCCCTTGCCATCATTGCCATTGCCACGGCAACAGTTCTTTTTCCGGCAGTTTCCAAAGCGCTGAAGAACCATCAGGAAGAGAAAGCCTACGAAAATCTCAAGCAGGCATTCTGGTTGCTCTCTTTTTTACTGGGAGCTTCTATGATCGGCGGTATTTTAATGGCGGAACCTATAGTATGGCTGCTTTTTGAAAGAGGGAAATTCACCTCAGCAGAAACCCTACAAACAGTCGGTGTTCTACGTATGTATATGATAGGACTTCTGCCATTCGGTCTGGCAAAACTTTTTTCACTCTTTTTATATGCTTCACACAGACACAGAAAAGCTGCCAAGATCGCCGTCTATTCACTTATTACGTCCGTAACATCATCATTAATACTCATGCACCCGATGGGAGCATCCGGACTGGCATTGGCAGGAAGTATTGGTGGGTGGGTACTTTTCATCTTTACGGTCAAAGAAGTTGGGTTTGACAAATTTGTCATGATCGTAAAGGCAAAACAGTCATTGGTGTTTTTAGTGATCATGCCTCTATTTATAGTGATCATTTATTTTCTAAATGAGTGGATACTTACACTGATACGTTAAACCTATTCTCTACTTTGCAGATAGTCACTATAGGTTGCTCTATGCGTAAAAACTTCATGATCCATATATTTGTCTTCATGAAATTCGGCATAGAGGTCATTTACTTCATTAATGGCTTCGGGGTAAGCGATTTTCCTGCCGGCTATATAACCTATATGTTCATCATTTTCATCATATTTTGGCTGTATATAGACAAGTGCCCAGTAAAACTTACCGTCCTTTCTCATACTTTTAATATATCCTCGCCATATTTTTTGTTCAGAAATAACCTTCCACATTGCTTTAAAAACACCCTTTGGCATATCGGGATGGCGTGTAATACTATGAGGTGAACCAATTAATTCTTCTTTGGAAAAACCGGTCATTTCTCTAAATTTACGACTTGTATAGGTAATGATACCTTCCATATCGGTCTCTGTGATCATCATACCTCCGTCAAAAGACACTTCTTCATCAACGGGAATACTTTTAAAGATCTTTTCCTTTGTCAATGTGTTTTCAATTATAAACGGATTTTTCATTTCTTAACCTTCAAATTTATTATAATTCTGTTGCAATTCAGCTGTCTTCATCCATAAAAATCCCATAACTTTTTGTCCTTGATTCACAACAAGTTTGGCTTTTAAAATATGGACTTGTGAAATAATTATACTTTTTAAATGTCACACAAATGTCTTCTAAATAACACTAACCAAACTTTAGCTATAATCGCAGCACTATAATTCAAGGCAAAACAATGCACATTTATGACAGCGTACAAAAAACAAAAGTTCTTTTTGAACCCATTAAAGAGGGTGAAGCAAGTATCTACGTTTGCGGCCCGACCGTTTATGATGATGCACATTTGGGTCATGCCAGATCATCCCTTGCTTTTGATCTGCTTTCACGTACACTTAAAGCACTTGGATACAAAGTGACCATGGGAAAGAACTTTACGGACATTGATGACAAGATCATTAAAAAAGTGGAAGAAACAGGCAGATCCATGGAAGAGATCACGAGCTTTTACATCGCACGCTACCTTGAAGAGATGGCCGCTCTGGGTGTGCAACGTGCTGACATAGAACCCAAAGCCACCGAGTCACTACAGGCTATAGAACAGATGATACAAACTCTCATCAACAAAGACATGGCATATGTCATCTCTACAGGCGATGTCTATTTTGACACTTCCAAAGATACACACTATGGAGAGATCTCCCATAGAGTTACAGATGATGAAGAGAGCCAAAGCCGTGTAGCGCATACCGGCGAAAAAAGAAACCCGAAAGACTTTGCCCTTTGGAAGGCCTGTAAAGGAGAAGAAGATATCTGTTTTGAAGCACCTTTCTCTTCAGGTCGTCCCGGATGGCACATAGAATGTTCTGCCATGATAGAAAAACATTTTGCAAAAGAGCATGGCAATAGTGAATACAGCATAGATATTCATGGTGGAGGAGCAGACCTACTCTTTCCTCATCATGAAAATGAAGCGGCACAAAGCCGCTGTGCCATAGGGCATGAACTAGCAAAATACTGGATGCATAACGGTTTTGTACAGATAGACGGTGAGAAGATGAGTAAATCTTTAGGTAATTCTTTCTTCCTCAAAGATGCCCTTAAAGTCTATGACGGAGAAGTTTTACGTTACTACCTCAACTCCGTTCATTACCGAAACGACTTTAACTTTAACGAAGAGGACCTGCAAACAGCAAAAAAAAGACTGGACAAACTTTACAGACTCAAAAAATATTCAAAAAATAAAAAAAATTATGCTAATTTAAATAGTAGATATAAAGCTACTATTTGTAATTCATTAAGAGATGATTTGAATATTT
>CAZCBU010000344.1:0-4688 GCA_964496995.1 uncultured Sulfurovum sp. | reverse complement strand
AGCAGTGAACGGTTTGCGTAAAAATATCACCAGCAGGTCTGAGTCGGAAATAGCCTGACGGATCATCCTCTCATGGGCACGGTTCAATGGGTTTGCGGCAAGCATGATGGAAGATACAGATTTGGCACCGGTTCTTGTGATCATATTCTGAATTCGGTTGATATTATCCTGAATGATCGGATACTCCACATGGTACTCACCGCAAACAGCGGTCTCCCCCAGTCTCTGGGTAGTATTTTTGACACCCGGATGGCTGGCGTCAGAGGTACCGTAAATATTATAGAGACGTTGTTTTGTATCTATAGGAAATGTTTCTTCTACGCTCAGTTCACCTACTTTTTTACCATCGTTGATGAGGTCAACAATATCATTCTTCTTTAAATTTTTCAGTACATGAAAGTTTTTTTTGCCTTTGGGGGCAAGTACAAAAGCAAAAGGGAAGGGTACCCCTTTATAGTGTTTTGATTCGTCAACCTGGGCGGCTTCTTTTTTATTCATCAGTTTGTTGACCGGAGAGATGAGCCCTTCCTGTACCAGGGCCAGAGTAGAAAGTGCCTCTGTATCTATGTAGAGTGATTTATGATCTTGCATCGATTATCCTTTTATACAGAAAGTGTTTATTTCTTTTTGAATAAACCATATTTTTTCCTTTTTTCCCATAAACTTTTTCTTGAAATACCCAGTTTTTTAGAGAGTTCTGTATCAGGGAATTTATATTGAAAACTGTTGACAATGAATTTGACATAGTCATCGATGGTCAGGATCTCATTTTGGTCATACAGTTTGGAATCGGTATTGAGGGTAATGGTTTCAAATTCTGTTTCCAGTTCGGAAGTGGTACATAAGATGAAATCATGGTGTTTCAGTTTTTCAAGCAGATACTCTCTGTCCGCTTTTTTCAGTAAGTGAATCTCTGTAGCATAGATCAGTGATCTAGGCGTATTCTTTTCCAGTTTCTCTTTCCAGTTCTTGTTGCCCAAAGGCAGGAATGTAAGCAGTTTGTTATTGGCATCGGCATATTCAAATACGATCTTGTCTATCAGCCTCTGATAATTGGTCTGTATCACAATGGGACTTGAAAGTTTTTCTATATCAAAATCGGTCTCTATCTCCTGGAGCAGGTTCTCCATATACTCTTTATAGAGAAGTGTCTGCTTCTTGAGATCCTGATATTCCTGATAATGTTCGATCTTTCGCATCAGCTCTTCTATCATGAAAGGTTTGACAATATAGTCTTTGGCACCCAGTTTCAGAGGCTCGCCGACCGTGTCATTGTTGATGTAACTCACCATGAGAATGATGATCTTGTCTTTAAATTTTGTGATCAATGGAGAGGTATTTTGTCCCGGCAGGTTCGTTGAGAGCAGATAGACATCTCCGTTACTCTGCATAGCTTCTTTGATGGAAGAGAATATCTCTGTTTCAAATCCGTTCTCATTCAGTTTTGAGGCGATACTTTGTGCCAAATAGAGTTCATTTTCTACAATGATGATTTTCATTTCTTTTTTTCCTATCTTTCAGTACTTGTGTTTGGAAGTATTTTATATGTTAAATTTGCTACAGCATGTACGGTCACACCCTCTTTACGTCCGACAAATCCAAGTTTTTCAGCAGTCGTTGCTTTAATGTTGACGAAATTCTGTCTGATACCGAGCAGTGCAGCAATGCTGTGTTTCATTTCGGCTTTGTACGGTAAGAGTTTAGGTGCTTCGGCCATGATGGTCATATCGATATTGCCGATCTCATATCCGAAGGCATTGATACGTTTGACGGTATCCTGTAAAAGTATTTTTGAATCTGCTCCGGCATAGCTCTGATCCGTATCGGGATAGAGTTCTCCGATATCACCCATTCCTGCAGCACCCAACAGTGCATCGATGAGTGCATGAATGGCAACATCACCGTCACTGTGCGCTTTAAATCCGTAGTCGACATCGATCTTTACGCCACAGAGAAACATTGTTTTGTTTGTTTCGAAGGGGTGAATATCGATCCCGAAACCGGTCAATGTCCGTGTGGAGGCTTTTTCAAGGCAAGGCAGTTTTTGCAGATCATCCTGTGTGGTCAGTTTATGTGCCAGCACTGAACCTTCCACAAAATGTACTTTCTCACCTAAAGAGGCAATGGCCGAAGAGTCATCGGTAAAGAGTGTTTCGGTCTCAAGCGCTTTTTTCAGCAGTTTGGTAACACTGAGCTGAGGGGTCTGGATGATCTTGACTTTTTCTCTATCGATGGGCTGGTCGTCAAGATAGAGGGTATCTGTTACAGAAAGTACAGGTACAATGCAGGAGGCATCTTTCCTTGCATCCAAAATACGCTGTATCATCTCTTGAGGGACACAACATCTCGCAATATCACTGACCATGACATACTCTGATTTGACATGTTGCAATGCATTTGCCAATGATTCCTGTCGACTGTTACCACCTAGCACATAGTCATAGGATGCAAAATGTTTCATATGCTGTATGTCTTCCGGAGAGGAGACTATGATGATACTATCAAATGCCGCACTTTGTTCAAAACGCTCTGCAACATCAAGCCAGAGGGGAATATCTTTTGTATAGAGCCACTGTTTCTTCAGTGAGCTTTTAAATCGGGATGAAGAACCTGCACCTAAGAGTATAAGGGTTGTATCTAACAAATAAACTCCTATTTGTTTCAAATTGTAACGGATTATACTCCTCGAAAGCTTTAGTGTTTCTTTACTTTGATATATAGCTTTTTTCTATGTAGGAACATAAATAAGACCCTTTTTATCTTAATACTTCAAAAAAGCCTGTTTTTTCAATCTAATTTAAGATTTGAGTGGTATAACTCCTATATAAATTATTTCAAAACAGGATAAAAAATGACACAAGAAAATGTATTAGAAGCATTGAAAAATGTAACATATCCGGGATTTACGAAAGATATCGTAACTTTTGGCTTTGTAAAAGATGTACTTGTGAATGGTACAACAGTAGGATTGACTATTGATATTACTTCATCAGCAGATGAAGTGAAAGCACAACTCAGAGATGAAGCAACAAAAGAGCTTCAAAAACTTGGTTTTCAAGATATCAATATCAACATCAAAGCACCGCAGGCACCTAAGCAGATGTCAAACTCTGTATCTGGTAAGAATATTGCACCACATGTGAAGAATTTCGTAATGGTCTCTTCAGGTAAGGGCGGGGTTGGTAAATCAACCACTTCTGTGAACCTGGCGATCGCTATGGCAATGCAGGGTAAAAAAGTAGGCCTTCTGGACGCTGATATCTACGGACCGAATATTCCTCGTATGATGGGTGTTGCTGACCAGAAACCTGAAATTCAGGGTAACAAAGTAATTCCTCTGAAAGCATACGGTGTAGAGATCATGTCCATGGGTTCATTGATGGAGCCTGGCCAGTCTCTTATCTGGAGAGGTTCTATGATCATGAAAGCGATCGAGCAGTTCCTGAGAGATATTCTCTGGTCTGAACTGGATGTATTGGTGATCGATATGCCTCCAGGAACAGGGGATGCACAGTTGACACTGGCTCAGTCTGTACCGGTAACTGCGGGTATTACAGTAACCACACCACAGGAAGTTTCTCTTGACGACAGTAGAAGATCTTTGGATATGTTCCAGAAATTGCATATCCCGACTGCGGGTATCATTGAAAATATGTCAGGATTTATCTGTCCTTCATGTGACACTGAATCCGATATCTTCGGTATGGGAACAACAGCGCCTGTGGCAAAAGAGTATGATACTGAACTTATTGCACGTATACCGATAGAACCTGCCATCAGGATCGGTGGAGATACAGGTATGCCTGTAACATATCATAAAGCAGATTCTGAGACAGCAAAACGTTACCAGGAAGCTGCAAGTAAATTGTTGGCATTCATCGATAAGGTCAATGCAGAAGGTGGGGCTGACAATCAGGCTATCCAACCAACAACACCTCCGGGAGTATCTGCATGCAGTACCGGTGCAGGTGCTGCTTCGGCTCCGGCTGAGGGGGATCACTCTCATGGTGAAGGCGGATGTGGTTGTGACTAACCCTTCTGCTTCTCTTTAGTTGTGCAATGGGTTTTCCTCTGCACAACATTCCCTACTACTTTACATCCTCTCTACAATTTGAACTTAAAAAGAAATCTTGAATAAATATTGTGTCAAAGCAGAATGTATTCTTGAAGGTACTTTTGTGGATAAAAATGAAGTATATCAGGTGTTAATGTGAAAATGTAAAAGTATGTAGTAGCAGGCCTAGGAATGCTCTCCGTACTTCTCCTGTACTTCGGCACGTCTGACATCTTTTGTACGTCCAAGTACTTTTTCAAGTCTCTGGAATGACTTTGTTTTATAGACCAGGCCTCCGATAAGGAGTAAAGCTGCGGGCAGTCCAAGCTTTGTACCCAGGAAATAAATGATCATCGCTCCCAATGAGATAAAAATAGCCAACTCCAGTAAAAAAAATATCCAGGCCTTTGCTCTTGAAGAGGATCTGCGTTCGACCATTTTTTGTCCTTTATTATGATTCTTTGACGTTTATGATAGCATAAGAAAAATTATATTTTGTAAGACCATTCATTTTAAAGTAGTGCTTTTCACAACAATTTTGATACAATACGGCATTTTAATACAGGATTCACCATGACATCAGCAGAAAAACTGAAAAACCTTTTAGAACTTGAGATCATCCCAGATCTTGAAG
>CAZCBU010000343.1:0-3345 GCA_964496995.1 uncultured Sulfurovum sp. | reverse complement strand
GGTATGGAAGTTGAAGAGGGTTGGGACGAGAAAGTCAACGAAGTTCATATTCCGATCAATATGCCTGATACAGATATGGAAAAAGCGATCAAGGCACATATTCCTGTTGATATTCCGGAAGAAAACAAAGCGGCATTTGCTTCATTTGCTATTCAGTTCTTCAAGTTTTACAGAGATATGAATTTTGCCTATCTTGAAATTAACCCGATAGTAATGCTTGATGGCGGTGAAATGGCGGTTCTCGACCTGGTTGCAAGACTGGATGATACAGCAGGCTTCATGATGAAAGATGCCTGGGGTGATATTGAGTTCCCAACGGCATTCGGTATGGAAGATCAGTCCGATGAAGAAAAAGCGATTGCGGATGCAGATAGCAAATCAGGTGCTTCGCTTAAATTGACGATTCTTAATCCTATGGGCCGTATCTGGACTATGGTTGCCGGTGGTGGTGCATCAGTCGTTTATGCGGACACCATTGCTGATTTTGCAGGTGTTGAGGATTTGGCGAACTATGGTGAATATTCAGGAGGACCGACAACAGGTGAGACGAAGTTTTATGCAGAGACTGTCTTTGACCTTATGACAAGGTATGACGATCCTAGAGGAAAAGTACTGATCATTGGTGGTGCGATTGCAAACTTTACCGATGTGGCAAAAACATTTACCGGGATCATTCAGGCATTTGAAATCTATGCAGACAAGCTCAAAGAGCATAAGACGAAGATCTATGTGAGACGTGGGGGCCCTAACTATGAAAAAGGGCTGAAAGATATTAAAGAAGCTGCTGATAGATTGGGACTTTATATTGAAGTTTATGGGCCGGAAACACATGTTACTGACATTGTTAGAATGGCATTAGAGAAGTAAGGGTAGGAGAAGTAGATGAGTAGATTATATACTAAAGACACACAGGCAATTTTTTGGAACAACAATAAAACAGCGATCCAGAGAATGTTGGATTATGACTATACGATTGGTAGAGACAAACCATCAGTAGCTGGGATTGTTGCACCGACAAGCGGAAACAAGTTTGAAAAGTTTTTCTATGGTCCGGATGAGATTATGGTACCGCTTTACAAATCAACAGCCGATGCTGTTAAAGAACAGCCTCAGGCAGATGTACTTTTGAATTTTGCATCTTTCAGAACGGCATATGACGTAACTATGGAAGCCATAGCGATCGAAGGTCAATTCAGATCTGTTATGATCACGGCAGAAGGTATCCCTGAAAGACTTGCAAGAAAAATGAATCAGGCAGCGAGAGATGCCGGTGTAACTGTCATAGGACCTGCAACAGTCGGTGCAATCGCTCCAGGTGCGTTCAAGATCGCCAATATCGGCGGTACGATCGAGAATATTGTGAACTCCAAACTTCACAGAGCAGGTTCTTGCGGTCTTGTGACACGTTCAGGCGGTCTTTTCAATGAACTTTCTAATATTATTGCGATCAATGCAGATGGTATTGCAGAAGGTGTTGCAATCGGTGGTGACAGATTTGTCGGTTCCGTATTTATCGATCATTTGCTTAGAATGGAAAGCAATCCGGATGTCAAGTACATGATCCTTCTTGGCGAAGTCGGTGGTACGGAAGAGTATAAAGTAATTGAAGCGGTTAAAGACGGCAGAATCAAAAAACCGATCATCGCATGGTGTATCGGTACTATTGCTAAACATTTTTCTTCAGGTGTTCAGTTTGGTCACGCGGGTGCTTCCGCAAATGCTGATGCTGAAACAGCTGCAGCAAAAAACAAAGCAATGGCTGAAGCAGGTATTCATGTACCTGAATCATTCAATGAGCTTCCTGCCAAGATCGCTGAAGTATACAATACGCTTAAAGCAGAAGGCGTTATTGGTGAAATCGAAGAGCCGGAACTTAGAATCGTTCCTAAAGTAAGAAGACCGAAGCAGTTTATCTGTACGATCTCTGATGACAGAGGTGAAGAGGCAACCTATGCAGGGTTCCCTATCTCTTCAGTAGCTACACCGGATACAGGCAAAGGTATCGGCGATGTTATCTCCCTTCTCTGGTTCAAGAAACAGTATCCGAAATGGGCAACAGAGTTTATTGAAACTGTGATCAAGACAGTTGCTGACCATGGTCCTGCAGTTTCCGGTGCACATAATGCCAAAGTAACAGCGAGAGCTGGAAAATCAGTGGTTGAATCACTTGTAACAGGTCTTTTGACTATCGGCCCAAGATTTGGTGGTGCAATTGACGGTGCTGCAAAATACTTCAAATATGCTGATGATCACGATCTTACCCCGGCAGAATTCCTTAAATACATGAAAGGCGAGGGTGTACCAATTCCGGGGATTGGACACAGAATCAAGTCTCTTAAGAACCCGGACCTTAGGGTAACCGGTCTTATGAACTTTGCAGCGGAGCATTTCCCTGCTACGCCGCTTCTTGATTATGCAAGAACAGTAGAAGCATTGACAACATCCAAAAAAGAGAATCTTATTCTTAATGTGGATGGTACGATCGGTATTCTTATGGTAGACATGTGGAGAGCACTAGGCTATTCAGAAGAGGAGATCAACGAATTCATTGAATCTGGTACGCTTAACGCATTCTTTATTGTTGGTAGATCCATCGGATTCATCGGTCACGTACTTGATGAAAAACGTCTTGCTATGCCAATGTATAGACACCCAATGGATGATATCCTTTACGATGTGCAAAAAGCTGAACCTATCGCATAGTTTCAGTCACTTATCGCCATGGAGGTACCTTTTGTACCTCCATATGTCTCCCTTCTCTTTATTTTCCCTTTTATCTACTACCTTAATCCATACACAATTGCCCTTTACTGTACCATCGATTGGTTATTCCCTGAATAATGCAAAAGTATTTTTCTGTAAACATCAAAAAAAGTGAATTGCACCCATGGTTTAATAACTTTTAAAGCCTTTGATTGTCCTATATAATGTAAGTATAAAAAAAGATCAAAGAAATTTCAACAAATTTCGCAAAAACCCTTGACAAGGGAGTCGTTCGGTGCTATAATACGCGTCCAACAACACATGGACGGCTAGCGAGTTGCTAGAAAGAGTGAAGTTGAGTGATCTTTGACAACCAAATATAAGTAAACAAATCAACGTCTATTTGAGTTTTAATTTTACCAGTTTTTATAAAACTGGATAGAAGAAACTTATTATAGAAATACAATAAGTGATTCTGACAAATGGTTCAAACCATTTCATTTTTAATGGAGAGTTTGATCCTGGCTCAGAGTGAACGCTGGCGGCGTGCTTAACACATGCAAGTCGAACGAGAACGGTACTAGCTTGCTAGTATGTCAGCTAAGTGGCGGACGGGTGAGTAATGTATAGTTAATCTGCCCT
>CAZCBU010000342.1:0-2537 GCA_964496995.1 uncultured Sulfurovum sp. | reverse complement strand
AAACGTCTGAGCATTGCTTCATCCATTTCAAAACTGCTCTCATCAAAATTCGATGCCATAATGACGATAATGTTGTATTTAGGGTTACTCTGTACCCCATCAAGATAAGCCAGAAGTTCATTGGCTGTGTCATCGGCCCATTTCTCTTCCCGGCCTACCCCTCTTTTTCGTAACATCTTTTGGGCTTCGTCTATGAAAACTATGGCCGCTTTATGTTCTGACGTAGCTGCAGCCTTTTGTGCATTCTTAAAGATCTTACGTATCTTCTTTGCACCGGAACCTACATAGATCTCATCCAGAGACCCTGTAGTAGCTACCAGAGGAATATCAAGTTCTTTTGCAAGATATTGGGCAAACTTTGACTTTCCTGTCCCGGCTTTCCCGGAAAAAAGTATGTTGAAAGTACCTTCTATCCCATACTCTGCATACAGTGTGTTCTTACTGATGATGTTGCGTAACTGTTTACTCTCCTGTTTAATATCTTCATACCCGATAAGATCATCCAGAGAACCTTCTATCTCTTCCGGATACAGTGCAGAGAACTCTTTGGAAAAAGGGTTGATCCCGCTCATTACCATCATAAGGTAAGCCAATCCACCATAAAAAAGTACAAGCAGAAAGTTTGGAGAAAAAATCTTCTGTATCATAGACTTTGGTGCAGATTGAGGCAAGAGCCACTCATATGTAATGTTTTTGTCCATCAGTTTTGACTCAACCGCTGAAACGGTAAGTACAGAAGGAAGTGTTTTAACAACAGAAATTTTTTCCTTATCTATATTAACGATAGCAGTTCCATCACTGGCATTGGTAAAATAGATACTGCTCCCAGGCTTCACCTCAGTCAGAAAAGCAGAGACCGATACTGAATCTATAGAGTCATTGTTCTCTTTGTCTGCTATATAGCCCTTGATCTTTTGATACTCTTTGTACTGAGCTGTGTTTTCAAACTGATGCATCGCATACCTGTGTGCCAGGCCATCTGCAACAACAAAGACCATTACAGCGATCATCACCATTTCAAATGTAGACAAGCGTCTGATATTTTTTTTAACACTTTGATATAGTTCTATTATAAATTTTTTCATACATACACTCCTATGGTTTTAGATTGCTGGTTTCTACGGGAGATGGTCAATATCACTCAATGGTCAAAGTATCTCCCACATACTCCATATAGATCTCTGCTTCTGCAAGATCATGCTCGATCCCTTGACTTGCTATCCATTCATATTGCACACCCTTTTTAAGTTTAACTGTTGAGCCATAGGTCACGTCATCTCTTTCACAGCCATAAAAGACTTCCGTATCAGTTTCATTGTACATTTCACAGGTTGCTCTGTAGGTACCTGTATAGTTATGTGTAAGCGGATAGCCATTACCTCTCAGTTTATCCAGCCCGACTTCTCTGTAGATCACCTCTGAGTACCCTTCATATCTCTTCACCCAGTCAATGTTAAAGCCTAACGCCGTTTTAGTGATCGTAAAACTGTCCTGTCCAGAGTTTGATGTCCCGGTCTCACTGCTACTTCCTCCTCCAGATTGACTACTTCTAGCGGCAGAAGCCACATCATCTGCTACATCTGTACCGGTACATCCTGTCAAAAGTGCTGTTGATACTGCTATTGCCAAAGTTGTTGTAAATATTGTGTTCATTTTTTTCCTTTTAAAGTTACGGAACCAAAAGATTCCTCTAAGATCTTCCGACCACCTCATTTTGTATTGTGCCGGATATTCACGAAATTATTTTTCGTTATATATTATTTATAGTCATAGGTTGCGTAGAAGTTGTAACGGTGTTCATCTATCGTACTTCCGATCCTGTAATTATAGATGGTCGTTAAATTGTATTTTGCACATTCTCCCTGAATGAATTTTCTTGCCTTGCCGTCAAACTCAAGAAATGCTTCACTTCCACTTTTAAACTTCATCTTCTTCTTTCCCTTTTTATCTTTCTCATAATAGATATTGGAAATAGACACAGACAAACTGTCAGAACCTTTCAGTGTTGAAAAGTCTGTAGCCGGTGAAGTAAAGATCTTGCACTCTGCATTGAGTGCCAGTGTTGTTAGAGCCAGTGCCAAAGTTGTTTTTAGAATAGTGTTCATTTTATTTTCCTCTTTTCATTTATGCCAGTCTTAAAAGACTAATACTTTAATAAATTCTAGTAGTTTTCAATTATCTATATAACTACTTCATTAGTATTCCTGTTATAATTTTGATTACTTGGATTAGGTTGTTTCTACGGTTGTAACAGGTGCATTAGTCAAATTCCCATCCTTATAATATTCCTCCTCCATCACAGTCCCATCAGTGTAATAATAAATTGTTTTCCCCTCTTTTACACTATTGACATAGCTTATAGATTTAAGTAGTTTTCCTTCTTCATCGTAAAACTTCAATAGGCCAGTACGTTCTCCATCTACATAAGGATCTTCTGATTCTAGTACACCATTCTCATAATACGTTTTGGCTATACCATGAGGTATAAGTATTGTCTTTACTTTTTTCCAACCTAATCCATAATGTTTTTTATACGG
>CAZCBU010000341.1:0-6936 GCA_964496995.1 uncultured Sulfurovum sp. | reverse complement strand
ATCTTCAGAAAAATGCTTGAAGCTGCTGATGATATAGACAAAGAAGATCTTGAAGCAGACTACGGAAAAAAAGATGATGCCGTTGAACACTACAGAGCTGATCTGAAAGCAGACCTTAAAAGTATACGACCTTACCTCAACACAACATATATAAAAATACTGGAAGATGCCTATGACGGAGATGTGGTCTCTACACTTATCTCTTATGGCTTTAAAACTTCCAAACCTTTAAAAGAAATCTTTGCTGAAATGTTGGATTTTAAAGAGATGGGTGATACTTTTGATCATGCGTAGGGTGGGCAATAGCCCACCTTCAAAACAACATTATAAATGGTGGGCTATTGCCCACCCTACACTGCGTAATAGGTGGCATTTTTATGATGCACAACCAATGCTGTCGTACTCTGCTCAGGGTGTATCTGAAATGTTTCAGACAATTCAATACCGAACTCTTCCGGCTTAAGCAAGTCAAATATTCCTCTGCTTTGTTCCAAATCAGGACAGGCAGGGTAACCGAATGAATATCTTGCGCCCTGATAGCGGTTCATACGTACATCACGCAGGGTATGTCCTTCATCTTCTGAAGCGATATTCAGATCCAAACGGATCTGCTTATGTGCTACTTCTGCCAGTGCTTCTGCCAGCTCTACGGAGAAACCGTGTACCATGTTGTACTCCAGGTATTTTCCTGCATCATAGAGTTCTTTCTCATACGCTGAGAATTTTGGTCCTGCCGAGACACAGGTCAAGGCGATGACATCATGTCTTTCATGTCTGAAGAAGTCAGACAGGGCACGGTACGGTTTTCTTCCCTGTCTTGGAAAAGAGAAGGTCGTGACCGCTCTGCCGATCACCTTATCCAAAGGTTCCCTGTTGGCATTGGCATCGACATTCCATCCTTCACTCTCATCAAAAAGATACAACTCCTGATCATTACTCCGACAAGGGTAATAGCCGTAAATAATAGTCGGCTCAAACAGACCTTTCTCAATGAACTCATGTTTCAAACGTTCATACGCAGGGTAAACAGTCTCATCCAGAAGCTTCTGATAAGCCTCTTTTTCCATTCCTTTACTTTTATAACCCCAGTGCATCTTGATGACGGTTTTTTTATTGACCCAGTCAAAGACCATGTTGAGATCAAGATCCTCTTTTTGCAATACACGTCTTCCCCAGAACGGCGGTGTCGGGATATCTACTTTTTCAGGCATTTTTATCTCTTCAAAAGGAGGAATGACCACCTCTTTCTTCACCTTCTTTTCACGCACAACCATATCGCCTGCCAGACGTGTATCCAGTCCGACAGAAGGGTCTTCATTGTACTTTTCTATGCGTGACATGGCAATAACCCCGTCAAAAGCATCACGACAGTAAAAGATCGGCCCCTTATAGATAGGACGGCAGAAATCATCCACAAATGAACGTGTCAGAGCAGCACCACCAAGCAGTACAGGGATATCCATATCCATCTCTGCCATTGCTTCAAGGTTGTCTTTCATAACAGCAGTGGATTTCACCAGGAGTCCGGACATACCGATAGCTTGCACCTTGTGCTCTTTATGTGCATCCAGATAAGTTTCAAGATCTGTTTTGATCCCTACATTGATCACTTTAAACCCGTTGTTGGAGAGAATGATGTCTACAAGGTTTTTACCCACATCATGCACATCCCCTTTGACTGTCCCGATTACCAAAGTGGTATCTGTCTCTTTCTCCTGTTTTGTCAGGTAGGGATTGAGATAATCCACAGTCGTTTTCATTGTCTCGGCTGACTGTAAAACAAACGGCAGCTGCATCTGTCCTGACCCGAAGAGTTCACCCACTACTTTCATGGCATCAATGAGGATCTCATTCACGATCTTGTCAGGGTCTATCTCTTTACGTGCTTCTTCTACAAGCGGGATCATACGCTCTTTGTCTCCATCAAGCAGAAGTTTGGCGATCTTCTCTTCATTGCTCATCGCTTCGTACTCTTCATCTGTACTATTGTCTTCTACTGTTTTGTCAGAAAAATGTTCAATAAATTTAAACAAAGACTGATCATCCGGAGCAAAAAGCAACTCTTCACAAATATCTATATCTTCTTTACTCATTTTTGCCATAGGTACAATGTGTTTTACATTGATGATCACCGAGGTCATTCCTGCCTGAATACAGTGGTGTAAAAAGACTGAATTCAGATAAACCCTGGCATTTTTATCCAGACCGAATGAGATATTTGAAAGTCCCAGTGTTGACCCCACTTCAGGGTGACGTTTATGCAGTTCACGAATGGCTTCAAGGGTTTGAATAGCGGCATCACGATACTCCAGATCACCTGAACCGACTGTAAAGGTCAGCATATCAAAGATCAGGTTTCTAGGGTCGATGCCGTGACGGTTCACACAGAGGTCATAAATACGCTCTGCCTGAGTCACTTTGTCTTCCGTGGTCTTTGCCATACCCTTTTCATCGATGGTCAGACAGACCAGTGCCGTACCGTATTTTTTTGCAAGTTGACAAATGGCATCAAGTTTCTCTTCTCCGTCTTCAAGATTCACCGAGTTGATAATAGGCTTCCCGCCAATACACTTCAGTGCTGCTTCCATAGTATTGACACGGGTGGCATCCGGCATAAGCGGAAGAGGGATCTTCTGGTTATACAATTCCATCACTGCTGCCATATCGGTCGCACCATCACGTCCGGCAAACTCTACGTTGACATCGAGACAGTGCGCACCGTCACGTACCTGTGCCTGTCCAACGGTCAATGTCCCTTCATAATCTCCCGCAATGATCAACTCTCTAAAAGCCTTGGAACCCGTGGCATTTGAACGTTCCCCTATAAGCAGTGGTGCCGGCTCTTGAAAAAGTTCAGTCGTGTTAAAAAGAGAAGCGATCGAAGGTTCAATGCTACCACTCGGTTTTTTAGGCTGTATTACAGAAACTGCTTTTTTCAATGCCTGAATATGCTGTGGTGTCGTTCCGCAGCATCCGCCCAGAAAACTCACACCGTCAAAAGCTGTAAACTCTAACTGCTTGTCAGTAAATTCATCCGGTCCCATAGGGTAATAGGTATACCCTCCTCTGTTTTGGGGAAGTCCCGCATTGGAATGTACAGAAATAGGAATAGCACACAGTTCTGAAAGTGTTTTTAAATGTTTTTTTACCTGATCCGGACCTGTTCCACAGTTAAATCCAAGGGATAAAATATCAAAAGGCTCTAAAATGGTAACGATCGTTGTCGCATCTGTACCAATAAGCATAGAACCGGAAAGTTCGATGGTCACAGAGACCATCACCGGAAGTTTGACTTCTCTTTCTCTACTGGCATCCTGACAGGCATGCAGTGCCGCTTTTATCTGTAAAGGGTCCTGACAGGTCTCAAGCAAGAAAACATCACAACCGCCGTCAATAAGTCCTAAAGCACAGAGTTTATACCCTTCATACATTTCATCATAATGGATATGTCCCAAAGACGGCAGTTTTGTTCCCGGCCCGATGGAACCCAACACAAATCTTGGTGCCTCTTCCGTACCATACTCATCACAGATCTCTTTGACAAGCCGGGCACCTTTTTTAGAAAGTTCATAAGCACGTTCACCCATCTGGTACTCATCGAGTACCCATGGCATCGTTCCAAAAGTATTGGTCTTAATAAGATCCGCACCTGCCATGGCATAACGTTTATGTATACGTTTGATGAGATCCGGGGCGGTATCATTAAGCAGTTCGTTACAGCCTTCCTGATCTACACCTTTCTCATCTATCCATACTTCTTTCGGAATATCAAGGTCCTGTATCTGAGTCCCCATTGCCCCGTCTATAACAAGAATACGTTCTTCTAAAAGTGAATTTATTTTTTCTGTAATGGACAAAAAAGTTCCTTCCTATATAATCTCATATTGTAACAAATTGTTCTAAACTTTTGCGAATCATAACGCCATAACCTTAAGATGGAATAATTTACCCAAATAGTTTCAGACAATTATTTTTAAAAGTTATCTTTTTTAAACTTTAATATTGATATAATCAAATAACTAAATAAGTCAGGATCAATAGATGGGACAAATTATTAAGAATATGATTACCGGTAAAACCATTACAAAACCAGAGCCTATAGACGTAGAAGTTCCTTTTGACGGCGGGGTAATGATCACAGAAACAGATACTGCCGGTATCATTACATATGCCAATCGCAAATTCAGAGAGTTGACCGGATACACAAAAGAAGAACTTATCGGTTCACCTCACAGTATCAACAGGCATCCGGATATGCCAAAAGTCGCTTTCGAAGGTATGTGGCAAACGATCAAAGGCGGTAATTACTGGGAAGGTTTGGTAAAGAATATGACTTCCGAAGGGAAATACTATCTGGTTGAAGTTTGGATCAAACCAAAATTTGATGAGAACAATAAGATCGTCGGATATATTGCCGGTCGTAAAATTCCTGATAGAGACAGAATGAATGCTGCACTGGAACAATACAAAGAGATGAAAGCTGCAGAATAAGCAGCTTTATTTTTATAAACTTTTTTTCGCTTCCTGTAAAGCAGCAATGACTTCATCTATATTCGCTTTAGGGATATGCACTTTCCAGTCCGGTTCCTGGGCCCCTGCCTGAAGTGATATACCTATACTTGCAACACTCTCGCTTTTAGGCCCATAAGGCTCAGCGACTGTTGTGACAGTGATCTTTCCGTCATTGGTACCGCTCAAAGTCATTTCCGCTATATTCGTTACTGTTCCGCTCATATTTTTTCCTTTATATTATAATATAGTAAATAATTATATCAGCTATTTCTTACGTTTCAATAAGCCTGAAATTTTAGCCTGCAACTTCAACCACATCCTGTGTTCAATGGCAGGGAATCCCGCATATGTTTTACCGCCTTCCAGTGATTTTGTGGCAACACATCTTCCTGCGATCGTAGAGAAGTCACCTATTTCCAAATGTCCTGTTGTGGCACTCTGTCCACCCATAATAACATTTCGGCCCAGCTTGGTAGAACCGGAAAGCCCCACCTGAGAAGCAAAAAGACAGTGCTCTCCGACATCACAGTTATGTGCTATCTGAATGAGATTATCGATTTTGGTACCTTTTCTTACATACGTCGTACCAAAAACCGCTCGGTCGACCGTACAGTTCGCTCCTATCTCCACATCATCTTCGATCACTGCATTTCCATTTTGATAGATCTTCACATGCTCTCCGCGTTTTGTATGTGCAAAACCATAACCGTCACAACCAATGACCGTACCCGAATGTATGATACAGCGTTCTCCCATTTGCGTACCATGATACAGCGTTACATTGGGATGAAGCAGTGTATCTGAACCGATACGGACATTGTCACCAATATAGCATCCCGCCAGAATGGTCACATTGTCACCGAGTATGACATTTTTGCCAAAACGTACCTGTGCATCAATATCACAGTTCTCACCGGTAGAAGGATCTTCCCCTTTGCTCTCTGTCTTATGTGCAAAGAGTTTTGAAGCCAGTGCCAACTTCAAATACGGTTCATCTGTCACAAGTGCGATCGTTGCAGCAGGCAGAAGATCCGCATATTTCTCTTCTATCAGTACTGCTGCTGCTTTCGTGTTTGGGAGTTGATCTATATATTTTTCTGAATTAAAAAAACTGAGTTGTGTAGGTGTTGCTTCACTCAGTGTATGAATGCCGTCTATATCAATATCATTGCCCTTAAAGACTAAATCGATCTGTTCTGTGATTTGGGAAAGTTTATACGTCATAGTTATCCTTGTGTAGGGTGTGCAATAGCACACCCTATATAAAAAGGTGTGCTATTGCACACCCTACGGTGCAGATTAACGCTCGATGGCAACCACACCGGACCGTACGATCTCACAAGGGTTGTAACGCTGTGCTGCTTCAATAAAATGTTTGACACGTTTAGGCTCATCGGCCACCTGTGCGATCACCATCTCCTTACCTACATTTGCAATACCTCCATTATAGGCAGCACACAATGCGGCGATATCTGAGAGATTCTCGGCGATCGGGAACTTTACCAGTACCATCTCTTTTTCAACCATCTCTTCATGCTCGATGACTTTATAGACAGGGATCAGCTTATGTAACTGTTTGGTGATCTGTTCCATCACTTTGACACCACCGTTCGTTTCAATGGTAATATGCGACATATCACTTCCGGGAATAGGTGCCACTGTCAACGAGGCAATATTGTATCCTCTGGCGGCAAAGAGTGCTGTGACACGTGCCAATACAGAACTTTCATTCATAACAACAACGGAGATAACGCGTCTTTCTTTTATTACTTTAGACATTATTGATTCTCCTTCTTGTTTTCTATTTTCTGAGGCAGCATCATGTTGAACAGTGCTCCGCCTGCCGGTACCATTGGAAGTACATCTTCAAAACGGTTCGTCTGTACGTTCATGAAGCAGACTTTGTCCTGCTCGATCGCATCTTTGACCGCTGCATCAAATTCTTCTTTGGTCGTTACATCATAACCGATACCGCCGCAAGCCTCGGCCAAAGCTTTAAAGTTAGGCTGAAAACTCAGATCGGTCTCAGAATAACGCTTTTCATAAAAGAAGGTCTGCCACTGTCTTACCATGCCAAGGAAATGGTTGTTCAGAATAAGATTGATGACCGGTATTTTGTACTCTGCCGCTGTCACCAACTCCTGCATATTCATCAAAATAGAACCGTCTCCGGTAATGTTAATAACTGTTTTTTCAGGATGCGCTCTTTTTGCACCAAGGGCTGCCGGGAAACCGAACCCCATTGTTCCAAGACCGCCGGAATTGATCCATTGACGGGGTCTGTCAAACGGATAGTGCTGTGCCGCCCACATCTGGTGCTGTCCAACATCTGAAGTGATAATCGCATCTTCACCCACCAGTTCACCGATACGCTCAATAGCCCACTGCGGTTTGATGACCTCATCAGAATCCACATAAGACTGT
>CAZCBU010000340.1:0-4488 GCA_964496995.1 uncultured Sulfurovum sp. | reverse complement strand
AATTCTCTTTTACGGCTTTTGTCTACATAATGCACTACCTGACTTACCTGCTCTGCCGTTGTATTTTCTCTGGCTACTTCAATAAGCACAGGATCTTTCAAAAGTCCTGAAGCAAGCTGTTTGATCTCTTTTGAGAATGTCGCTGAGAAAAGAAGTGTCTGTCTCTCTTTTGGCATCATCTTCATCAGTTTTTTAATATCGTGTATGAAACCCATGTCGAGCATTCTGTCTGCTTCATCGAGTACCAGTGTCTCTACTGCGGAAAAGTCAATACCTTTTTGAGAAGCGATATCCAGCAGTCTTCCCGGTGTTGCAATAACAATATCTACACCTTTTTTAATGGTTGCAAGCTGAGGGTTGATCCCTACGCCACCGTAAATGACCGTAGAAGAATATTTCATATACTTTCCGTAAGTCTTGATGCTCTCCGCAACCTGGGCAGCCAGTTCACGTGTGGGTGTCAGCACCAATACACGTATCTGTTTTTTACCCATTTTTGGGTGTGTTTCTGAAAGTCTTTCCAGCAAAGGCAGGGTAAAACCGGCTGTTTTTCCTGTACCTGTCTGTGCTGCTGCAAGCACGTCTTTCCCCTCTATGACAACAGGTATAGCCTGCTTCTGAATGGGTGTTGGGGTATCATAACCCTGATCTTTAATAGCTTTAAGTAGGGAATCGTTGAGTCCCAGATTTGTAAATGACATAATTATCCTAATGTATTTCTATAAAAATAGAAAGTTTCCGAGCCTACCGTTATAGATATAAGGTCGGTCTTAGGCTGAGTTGTTGTTTGATTTGTAGATCTTAAAAGATCGAAAAAGAAAGTCGTTGACCGATGTACGCTTAAATTAGTACGGCATTATAGCGTAATTTATTAATGGTATACTCTTATAAATATTTGAAAGTACCTCAGTGAGAAGAAAACCGACTTTATCCTACCTGATTTTTGGTACAATATCTCTTTTCCTTACAGCACTGTTTTCCTATTTGTTCCTTTCCTATGCAGGTCTTCTATCGAGTTACCTCATTGCGGTAAACTGTACAACTTTCCTTTTCTACGGCTACGATAAACTTGTATCTTCAAGTAACAAAATACGTATTCCTGAAAAGATCCTGCACTTGCTCGCCTTTGCAGGAGGAAGTCCCATGGCACTTTTTGCACAACACTTTTTTAGACATAAAGTTTCTAAAAAGTCATTCCAAGTGATATTTTGGATGATCGTCCTACTCCAGGGAGTAGTCTATTGGTATATGCTATAATTTGACAAAAAAGTCAGGAGTAAATACTTGAAAGTATTAATATTTTTTCTTGGTATATTATTTCTATTGTCAGGTTGCAGTACAGATTCTGATCCTGCCCCGAAATGCACGACAAAAGCAATAACCTACAAAGAATTTAAAGATAATTACAAACCGGAAAAACAGTCTGCAAACCCTAACACACAGAAAAAACAAAATTTTCTTTTTGATGGTAAAATTGGAGGTACAGAAGCTAAAAACAAATAACTTCTTATCTCTTTTGGTGTACACTTTCAATTCCAATACCGTCCCCATCGCTTAACTGGATAAAGCAGTGCCCTCCTAAGGCGTAGCTAGAGGTTCGAGTCCTCTTGGGGATACCAATATACTTGTTTTTTTGTGGAAATCTGACAATCTGGCATATTTTTGAGCTTCAACCAACAATCCCACTATCATTCAAGAATAGCTAAAGTTTAACTATTCTGCTATACTACACCTATTGAAAGATGATTTAGAGTATCATCTTTGGTTTGACTTTTATTAATGACTTCTATTATCCTTCCCGAGAATACTCCACTTTATATTTTCAGCACTTCAGTAATGATGTGTATAAATAACCAAGGAAACGATATGAAAAGTAAAGAAGCTGTTTTGGAAGCATTAAAAGAAGGTAAAAATCTAATAAGTGGCATTACAGGAATAGAATACACTCTGATCAATGCCAAGTTACACACTCGCCATAGTACAAAAGGTGATTGGGATGAAAGTAGTCTTAATTTTTATAATCCACCATCTTGGCTCAACCTAAAAATAATAGAAGACAAACATCTCCCTAATAATTAGGAGAGTGAATGTGCTATTCATAGAAAGTCATATAATGGCAATGTGATCAGCTGATAACTAATCATATATTCTTCTGTAACAGATAAAATTCTTATTGTTGCTTGTCAAGTTAATCGTATCATATAGTGTCTATCGGTCAGAATAACACAATTTATTTTTGAGATTCGAATGTTGCATCTTGATACCGGCGTAAGTATCATCCGCATTGAAGATACAGGCAAACTCTTTCAAATGGGTGCTGTCTTCACTGTATTTACCGTAAATGACTTTTGCACCTCTGTGATATTCAATAGGAAAGAGATAGATGTCTCCGGAATATATGCCAAACTTTCGTGAAACTTCCTGTTTACAGTAGTATGGCATTCTTTTTTCAGAAATGGTCTCATAATAATTGTCACTTGGTATGGACTCTGTATCTGCACATCCTGTGATGCCTGCTATTCCAAACGCTACCAATGCAAAAGTTACTGCTTTATTCATATTTGTCTTTCCTGTTTTAGTATTTAAATCATACCCAATATAAGCTTATGCATGTGTCACCTGCAGAGTTAATTAATTGTTATCTTTTATCGACTATACTTTCGCATCTAAAAAAAGGATTTAACCATGATCAAAAAATTACTGCTTGGTGCTGTGATCACTTCAAGCGCCCTCTTCGCACTACCAAACAATGAACTGCAACTCTCCATGCTTGCCAAAGCTGCCCAGAAAAAGGCTGTTGTACTTTCAACCATGCGGCTTAAAGGTGAAACAAAAGAGCAGTTTGGAAAACTTTATGACGAGTATCAGGAAAAGCTGATGGAAAAAGGTATGAAGCATATGGGGCTCATTACAAACTATGCAGCCAACTATGAACAGATGACAAACGAGACTTCTGATCAACTGATCATCAAGTGGGCAGAACTTCAAGAGGAGGAACTTAAACTGAAAAAAGAGTATATTTTAAAATTCAGAAAATTTCTGCCTTCTGCAGAAGTTATGCGTTATTTCCAGATAGAGAACCGTTTTAATATCCTTCGTAAAGCAAAGATCATTAAAATGATCCCATTGGCAACACCGCCGAAACTCTCGGCAGATATGGCGATCGTCACTACTGATGTAGTAGAAGTAACTACGGAGAACAATCAAAGTAAATAATGCTGTCATATCTATTCCGGTACTTCTGCCGGAATAGACATCTTTCAATACCTTAAATCATAGATTCTTTGTCACCCACTGTTGTTTTCTTATTCTCTACAGGTTTTTCCTCTTTTGTTTCTTTTTTTGGCGTTTGATTAAATTCATCGGTTATCTCTACGGCATTACTTTTAACAGGATCTTTTTTTACCTCTTTACTTACCTCTTTTGGAGAGGACTCTGCTTTTTTTACGATCTCTTTTTCTACTTTAGGTGTAGTTGCCTTTACTGTAGCAGATTTTGCCGTTTTGTTTTTACTGATCGTGATCACAAGTTTCCCGTTTTTATAACCGACCTTGATACTGTTTTCATCTGCATCCTGCGGCAGAGGTGTACTCTGCTGATACATTTGCACGGAACGGGAGGTACTGACACTGTGGTCGGTTTTACGCTCCTGTTCCTGAACGATCTTGGCAGAAACTGACATAATCCCATTTTCAGTCTTCACATCGATATGATTCTCTTTACTCTCAGGGATATTGGTGAGCAGTTCATAGACATCACCTTTGTCTACAAATTGATTTTGCACAGCGATCTTATAGGTTCCCAAAGGTGAGACAAGACCGGAAGAACGCTTAAGTCTTCTCTCCTGCATGCGGCTGAACATTTGATCCATCTCTTTTTGCATTTGAAGCATCTCTTTGAAAATATCATCTCCAAAAGGATCATTGAAGAAAGGATCATTAAACGGATTTTGTGCCTGAAGTGACATAGTCGCAACGAAAGGTAAGACTAAAAGTGAAAGTTTTTTACTTAACATGGTGTACTCCTTAAAAGTATATTTTTTAAAATTATAAAAGCTGAAGTTTAACCATTTTTTAACATTTGAATTTGTACTACCTAAGATTAAAGTAGTACAATTATTGACATAAAAATTCAAAAGGAATACATATGTCACATATCAAGAATACTAACCCGAAAGAATCAAAAGTCTACCTCATAGGTTCAGGTATTGCTTCTATGGCTGCAGCAGTGTACCTCATAAAAGATGCCGGTGTTCCCGGTGAGAACATCCATATTTTGGAACAGGATGACATTACCGGTGGTGCCTGTGACGGTGCAGGAGATGAAGAGAACGGATTTGTGGTACGAGGCGGCCGTATGCATGAGAAGCATTATGAATGCTACTGGGACCTGCTTTCCAATATTCCTTCACTTGAAGACCCGAATGTATCGGTAAGAGATGAATCTTTTGAATTTAACGAACGTTTTGTCTCTCATGCCCAGGCACGT
>CAZCBU010000339.1:0-3077 GCA_964496995.1 uncultured Sulfurovum sp. | reverse complement strand
CCTCTGCAACGGTAAAAGGGTTACGATTCGTCTCTGCAAAGAGTGCTACGATCAACACAATAGCTGCAAGGGGCTGAACCAGGATACCCCAGGCAGGCAGGAAGCCAAAAAAAGTACCGCTTTGCCATTGCACCATCGCGTTAAAATCTATGGTATTGTAGGTTATGATGAAAGATATGATGCTCAATCCCAAAGGCAACTCATAAGAGATAACCATGGAACCGGCACGCGCTGCACCCAAAAGTGCATATTTGATATGGGAGAGCCAACCCCCGAATATGATACCAAGAACGCCAATGGCACCAATGGCCAAATACCATAAAACACCAAAGTCTATGGGCAGGGCCTGTACTCTCAGGGCTTCTCCGTCGATATGAAGTGTGTCCGCGAAGGGAATGGCCATGAATGCCAGCAGGGCTGCCGAAAAGGTAATGACAGGCGCCAGCATAAAAAGCCATCTCCCCATTTTGATGTGACCAGGATAATACTCCTCTTTTAAAAGCAGCTTCACCACATCGGCAAAAGACTGAACCACACCGCCCAAACGAAAACCAAAGATATTGGTACGGTTGGGACCCAGTCTGTCCTGGACCAGAGAAGCGATACGTCTCTCAAGCCAAACCAGTACAGGGATGGTCAGCAGTGCGAGCAGTGCTCCCAGAACAAAAGAAATGACAGCGATAAGAATGGACGCTGTACTCATGACCCGACCTTTTCAAGCCATTCGATCACAGTGGGGACAGGATCGTTCATATGCAAAGCCTGTTCACAATACTGGCTGATACCGTCTTCATTCGTAATATGGCCGGAAGACTCTGCATAGCCGGCAATTGGCAAAATAAGATCTCCCTCTCTGATCTGATGTGTACTGAAGTTGACCAATGCATCAGATTCAAACGTTTGAGGATGGTTAAAATTGATCAGCAGTCCGCTTTTTGACGGGAGTGTCGTATCGATATTTAAAATTTCAATGGTCTTACTGTTGGCAGCCTTGTCAGCGGATCTGAGTAAATCATCCTCAAAACTTTCATCTCTGTAGATGTCAAGCGGAGCATGGATTTTGGCACCGATCTTTTTGGAAAAATCTACAATGGCTTCTATCTCTTCGGTATACAAATTTGCATCGATGAGCACCGTAACAGACATTTTGTAAATTTTCAAAAGTCTTTGAAACGCTTCCACTGCTTCCGTCTCCAAGATCTCTTTCTCTTTTGAAAGGATCTTTTTCTGACGGTTCTCCTGCAATGCCTTATAACTCAAGCGTCCTTCATCACACATAAAGAAACCGTTTACATCATCATTTCTTCTCGGTCTGAATCTGTAAATGACATCATCCTGATATTTCATTTTGTTGTGGTCTATGTAAATATTGCACCCTTTGGCACAGCCATGACAGACAGAATCTACCGTTTTGAGGAACCAGACCCTCTGTTTGAACCTGAAATCTTTGGAAGTCAATGCCCCCACCGGACAGATATCCACCACATTCATTGCATACGGATTGGAAAGTTTTCTTCCCGGCATGATAGACACACGGGCATGGTCACCTCTGCCGATGATACCCAGTTCATGACTGTGGGTGATCTTGTCTGTAAAGCGTGTACATCGCGCACAGAGGACACAGCGTTCCTGATCCAGCATCACATTGGCACCAAGATCCACTTTTTTCAGGCCTTTTACTTTTTCGGGAATGCTGATCTTTGAATCATGCAAACCGTAATCCATATAGAAGTCCTGAAGTGAACACTCTCCTGCCTGGTCACAGACAGGACAGTCCACCGGGTGGTTGATAAGTTCCAGTTCAAGGATACTGGTACGCACTTTTTCAATATTTTCACCTTTTGAACGTACCTCCATGCCCTCTTTAATGAAAGTATCACAGGCGATCTGCGGTCTTTTCTGTCCCTCTATCTCTACCATACACATACGGCAGTTCCCGTCCGCACCCAATGCTTCATGGTAACAGAAATAAGGCACTTTGATCTTCTCTTTGATCAGCAGGTCTATCAGCAGTGAACCTTTCTCCGCATTGTAAGAACGGTCGTCAACAATGACTTCTACCATATCACTCATAATGCCCCCTCAAATTCATCTCTGAAGCGTTTAATGAAAGAGACGATCACCGTTGAAACAGCCGGAGCAAAAACACAGATCGTTTTCCCGTTCATGGTATCTGCCACTTCCAGTAGTTTGTCGATATCTTCTTTTGTTCCCCGTTTATCGAGTATTTTTCCCACAAGTTTGTCGACCCATCCGGTACCTTCCCTGCAGGGGGTACACTGTCCGCAGGACTCTTCATGGTAGAACTCCAGAATATTCTTCAGTGCCGTGACCATACAGGTATCTTCATCCATTATGATCATACCTCCGGTACCCAGTGTTGATCCCACCCTGCGCAGTGCTTCATAGTCAAGTGTGAGTTCTTCAGCCTCTTCCGCTGTTAACACCCCGCAGGAGACTCCACCGGGAATAAGTGCTTTGAGTTTTTTACCGTTTTTGATGCCACCACCGTAATGGTTAATGTATTCCATCATGGGGATACCAAATTCCGCTTCATAGACACCCGGTCTTTCCACGTGACCACTCATTGAAAAAAGCAGTGTTCCCGGGCTTTGTTCTGTTCCGTAAGCTCTGTAGGCATCCGCACCATTCTCCACGATAAAAGGAACTGTAGCAATGGTCTCCACATTGTTCACGAGCGTAGGATTGCCAAAATACCATTCAGGCTCTTTCTGTTTTGGTTTCAGTCTGGGGTGACCTCTTTTACCCTCCATAGACTCCAGCAATGCAGACTTTTCACCGCAAATATAGGCACCTGCACCACGATGGATGGTAATGTCACAGTCAGACAATAAACCTGCTTCATATGCTTCGTCGATCGCACCCTGCATGATCTTCTGATACTGATAATACTCGCCACGAATATAGATATAGGCATGTTTTGCCCTGATAGCATAACAGGTGATAAGAATACCTTCTATAAGAAGATGGGGATCTTTGCTAATGATCTGTCTGTCCTTGAACGTACCCGGTTCAGACTCGTCGCAGTTCACTGCCAAAAAAGACGGTTTGTCACT
>CAZCBU010000338.1:0-3915 GCA_964496995.1 uncultured Sulfurovum sp. | reverse complement strand
ACAGATCACAGATGTTGCTACAGGTACGGGAGATCTCCTTATCTATTGGAATGAGCAGGCAAAGAAAAATGCTGTTAAAGTAGATAAGTACGTGGGGATAGACCCCTCTGTAGGCATGTTGGAAGTAGCAAAAGAAAAAGTAGATTTTGCAGAGTTTATCGTAGGTAAAGCCCAGGAACTTCCTATAGAAGATGAAAGTACTGATGTTATTTCTATCTCTTACGGTATTCGTAATGTGGTGGACCGTAAGGAAGCCTTACATGAATTTTATCGTGCGTTAAAACCAAACGGTATTGTGGTCATTTTGGAATTTACGAAACAGGATAGAAGCAGTTTTATCGATAAAATGGTAGATTTCGGTATGAAAAATGTCCTTCCGAGAGTAGGGGGACTGATCTCCAAAAATTATGAGGCATATAAATATCTCCCTGATTCCATTGAAGAATTCTTAACAACAGAAATGCTCGAAAAAGAGTTGGAATCCGTAGGGTTTGAAATGAAATATACCAAATCTTTCTCTATGGGGATATCTACGCTTTTGGTTGCACAAAAGAAATAATGTAGGGTGTGCAGTTGCACACCTTTAAAACACGGTGTGCAACTGCACACCCTACGGAGGTTCTATGTCTCAATCTCTCATGAGTGTCTCTTCACTCAATATCAAAATTAAATCTCTTCTTGAAGCCACTTTCATGCATATCCTTGTAGAAGGTGAAGTGGCTTCTATGACCTATCATACTTCAGGACATCTTTATTTCTCCATTAAAGATAACGAGAGTTCCATCAAATGTGTGATGTGGCGGTCCTCAGTAGCCAAAATGAAATTTCGTATAGAAAAAGGGATGCATATTGTCATAGAAGGTTCCGTAGGTGTCTATACACCGCGAGGAGAATATCAGTTCTATGCTGTAAAAATAGAACCCTATGGGCAGGGAGCATTGGCTCTGGCATTTGAACAGTTGAAAGAACGGTTGAAAGCCAAAGGCTATTTTGATGCACAGCAGAAGAAGCCCATTCCCAAACATATAAAAAAGCTTGTGCTTGTCACAGCCAAAGAGAGTGCAGCACTTCACGATATGCTCAAGATCATAGAGAAACGCTGGCCGTTGCTTGAAGTTGTGATCGTCGATACCCTGGTACAGGGGGATACTGCTGCATCACAAATAGCAAGAAGTCTGAAATATGCCGATAGTTTAGATGCTGATGTTGTGATCGTCGGAAGAGGTGGAGGAAGTGTAGAAGATCTATGGGCATTCAATGAAGAGGCGGTCGCTGATGCGATCTTCTCCATGCATACTCCTGTGGTTTCAGCAGTCGGGCATGAAGTGGATGTGCTTATCTCTGATTTTGTTGCTGATCTCCGTGCGCCGACACCCAGTGCTGCAATAGAAATGATCTTACCGGATGCACCGGAGATACTTTATACTTTAGATGAAGTGATGCAGAGATACAGCCAGGCAATAGAACATACAGTCCATCAGAAACAGCAATCCCTGAGGCATATAGAAGAGATGTTACTGAGATCTTCTCCTGTACGAAGACTTAGTGAGTCACAAAATGCATTCAGCCGGCTGGAAGATGAATTTAACCGAGTGATAAAGTATAAAATTGAAAGTTTTGAGACCCAGCTGCCGACAGTGCAAAAAAGTTTTCATCAAAATATTATTTTTATGCTTCAGCAAAAAGAACAGCAGCTGGATCATCTCATAAAAAGAACAGAAATGAGTGATCCCCGTTCACAATGCAAAAAAGGCTGGGCACAGATATCTGTCAAAGGCAGATCTGTACAGCTTGCTGATTTAAGGGAAAATGAACGTTTTATACTTGAAGATGCTTCGGTAAAAGTGGAAGCAATATGTCTGCATAAAAAAATGATTGAAAATGATTGAGTCTATGTCACGTTTAATGCAGCTATGATATAATTATTATCAAATCGGTGGAACCAGATAGGGTCATAAAGAATAGCAGAGGGGAATATTTTGGATATATTAATATTGAGTATATTGGTCATTTTTCTTCTGCTTGTTTATATCATTACCAATCGAAGAAATAAAAAAGCACTTCGCACTTTTATTGATGAAAAAGTAAAAGTTTTTCAAAATGTTTTTTATATTTCAGAAGATATTATTCTGATACTCTCCGGCAAAAATGAGATCTTGTTTGCCAACAAATCTGCTATTGAATTTTTTTCTCTTCAAAAATATTTTAAATATACGACACTTGAAATACCTCAGGTAAAAGTAAAAAATGAATGGATAAATTTAGATAAACTCATTCAGGAACACAATAAAACATTTGAAAAACGTATGCATGTGTTCAACAATACCTCTTTACTGTTGCCAGAGGCGAAAAAAGAGATATTGGTAAATCTTTATTTTAACAATACTTATATAGATATTGCTCACAAGCTGCCCTGTACGATCATTTTGATCAATGATCAGAGGAAAGAGAAAGAAAAAGAGCTTTTGGGGTTTAGACACAAACTGACAAAATTGCCTAATCAGGCGCAGGCGATCAGTGATCTGAATGCTTTGTATGCAAAACTGCATCTTAATGAGCAGAGAATTGCACTGGTACTGATGAATATTGATAACTTTTCGACCTTAAGGTCGATCATTGGATATGAACAATCCAATATCATCCTGATCAAGTTTGCAGATTATCTAAGTGGTTTGGCGAAGGAACTTAAATTTTCTGTTTACCATACGGTACATAATAACTTTTTACTGCTTCTGTCGAATATCGACTCACAGAAAGATGTTCTCTCTATTATAAAAATGATCCAAAAAGAATTGATCTCTTTTTATAAAATGGAAAAGAGTAATTTGCATTTAACCGCTTCAGTAGGTATCTCTATCTATCCAGACAGCAGCAAAACCTATAATCTGCTTGATGATGCCTATAAGGCACTGGCAAAAGCAGAAAAGAGCGGGCACGGACGTATCGAGATCTATGAGCCCAGTCAGGGTCAACATGAGTATGATGAATTAAAACTCTATAATGATACACATCAGGCACTTGCCAAAAATGAATTTGAAGTCTATTATCAACCTATTGTAGAAGCCAAAACACAGGAAGTGGTTTCTGCTGAAGCACTGATCCGATGGCACCATCCGGAACTTGGGATGATCACACCGAATATTTTTGTTCCTATTATGGAAAAAACGGGATTGATCGTTGAACTGGGTCAATATGTACTTGAAGAGGTACTCAAACAGCAAAAACGCTGGGAACTTTTTAAATTTAAACAGATCGAGGTTTCTATTAATCTTTCACTGCTTGAATTGGAAACAGGAAAATTTGTTGAGCATGTATTGGCGCAGTTGGCCCATCATCAAGTCTCTCCACAACTGCTTAAATTTGAGATCACAGAAGGATCTGCAATGATCAGTGAAGCACAGACAAGTAAACAGCTTCTGGAGCTTAAACGTACGGGTATAGACATCTCACTGGATGATTTTGGTACGGGATATACCTCTTTTGCCTATTTAAAGAAGATCCCCGCGAATATACTGAAGATCGACAGATCCCTGATCATTCATGTTGTCAAGAATGAAGAAGACCAGAGGATCGTTAAAGCCATGATAGAACTTGGACATTCTCTGGGAATGAAGGTTGTTGTGGAAGGTATAGAAGATAAAGAGATGTATACAATGGTACTGAAAATGGGTGCCGATTATATACAGGGATACTATTTTTCAAAACCACTGCCGGTATTTGAATTTCAGAAATTATTAAGATGAAAGGGTAGAAATGAATGAAATGATCGCAATAAGCCTTGTGTTTTTAGTGCTCTTCGCAGCAGCATTTTTATGGGTAAAAAAGAGGTACAAGGGAAAATTTACACAGGTAGAAAATGAATTAAAATTTTTTAAAAGGGAAAAAGAGTATTCCAGTGAAGCAATGATGGTCTGT
>CAZCBU010000337.1:0-4468 GCA_964496995.1 uncultured Sulfurovum sp. | reverse complement strand
AATGAGTTCATTAGTAAAATCGAAACTGTTTGCCTTGCTGGCATTGGGCATACTGCTCTACTGGTTTGTGATTCCTGCCGTATTGACGCACAATGTGGTAGAGATGGGAAGACAGGGGAAGGGGGAACAACTCTCTCCTCTCACTGTAAAGGCATGGGATTATTTTCAAAAGGGTCGTTATGTTTCGCCCAATATTCCTGAAGAAGATGCAAACAATTTAAGTAAAATGATTACAGACGATATGGAGTTGAATGTGGTCACCGCACCTATCTGGTATGTGTCGCTTGAAGCGCCAAATTATCCTAAAGATGCATTTCCTGAGGGGATCCCCGTCTTTTACCACTTTGACGGCTTCTCCGGCGATGTACATGAGATGAATACCATCAACCACTATATCGGAATGGATCCTATGGAGAGAGGTGCGCCGTACCTGCGTATGCTGGCACCGTATGCCTTGATCTTCGTGGCATGGATCTTTGCCATGTTCCTTATTTATAACGGCAGAATCTGGAATCTGTTGATGCTTGTGCCTGTCTCCCTGCCTTTGATCTTTTTAGGATTCTACTCTTATTGGCTCTACTGGTTTGGACACCACATGCATGCATGGGGCGCATTTAAGATCAAGCCGTTTACCCCGACCGTCTTTGGAGACGGAAAAGTGGCCCAGTTTACGACACACTCCTATCCGAGTCTTGGTTTCTGGCTTTTGGTCGCGATCAGTATTTTAAGTATTTTGGCATTGGCAGCAAAACGCAAATACCAGAAAAGTGAACAAGCAGCCCGATAATGATAACAAAGATCCTGGCCTCTCTTCTGCTTCTGTCAAGTTTGCTTACGGCGAATAACGTATTGCAGGAGGCTATCGATCATGCCAAAGCAGGTTCCCGTCTGGAGTTGCCGGCCGGTATCTATCGCGGCAACATTGTGATCGATAAACCGCTTATCATTGACGGTAAAGACCAAAAAGCGGTCATAGAAGGGGATGGCAAGGGAACGGTTATTACGATCACAGCCTCTGGCGTGACCATTAAGAATCTGCTCATTCGGCACAGTGGTGAAGAGCATGAACGTGTCGATGCCGGCGTTGCGCTTAAAAAAGTAGAACAGTGCAGCGTAAAAAATTGCAAAATTGTCGATTGCCTTTTTGGAATCGATATGGTTCAGGTGGGCCGCTCGGAGATCATAGGAAACTATATTGAATCCAAACCCTTCGCGCTTGGACTCAGAGGAGACGGTGTACGGTTGTGGTACAGCAACGACAACCACCTGAGTGGCAATCATCTCTACAAGTCCCGTGATTTTGTAGTGTGGTATTCTCATGGAAACCTGATAGAGAAGAATATGGGAGAGTATGGAAGATACTCTTTGCATTTTATGTATACAGGCAGAAATATTGTCAAGAACAATATCTATAAACACAACTCTGTAGGGATCTTTTTCATGTATTCGCAAGATACCACAGCTACCGGAAACCTGATAGAGAACTCTTTGGGGACTACCGGGCTCGGCATAGGAATGAAAGATGCCAGTAATTTTGTACTGAAGGACAATACGATTATCTATTGTGCCAGAGGATTGTTTATTGACCGTTCACCGTTTGAACCCGATACGGAGAATGTGATCGAAAACAACAGGATCATCTATAACAGTGAGGGAATACATTTTCACTCTTTGAGTTTGCATAACCGTTTTGTAAACAATATCTTCAAAGGGAATATCGAAAATGTGATCAATGACTCTTACAATACCAAGGTAACCGAAAATTACTTTGACAGGAATTATTGGGATGATTATGAGGGATTTGACAAGAATAATGACGGTATCGGCGATGGCGCCTATAACTACTATGCCTATGCCGATAAAGTATGGCTGCTGAACCCCAATGTAAAATTTTTTTACGGGTCGCCGGTCATATCCATATTGAATTTTTTGGCAAAGCTGGCACCGTTTTCGGAGCCGGTACTGCTTTTAAGCGACAAACATCCTAAGATGTATGAAGGAGAGGTATAATGAACGAAAAGAAAAGACGGCAATTCATGAAGCAGGCTGCAGGGCTTGGTGTGCTTGGTATTGCTGCCGCAGGCGGTATATGGGCAGCCAAAGATTTCAAAAGCTCAAAACAGAGGCTTCGCCCTCCCGGTGCAGTAGAGGAGGAGAAATACCTGACAATGTGTATCAAGTGCGGGCAGTGTCTGCAAGTATGTCCTTACGATTCTATTTCGCTGGAAGATATTGACGGGAAAGCGGGTGTAGGAACCGCCTATATCGACCCATTGGCACGCGGCTGTTACCTTTGTGAAGCATTTCCTTGTGTCTTGGCGTGTCCGACAGGCGCACTGGACCATGAAGCCAATGTGATTGAAAAAGTACACATGGGTATGGCGATCGTTGTCAATGAGAGTGCCTGCCTTGCACTGGACGGCAAGAAGGTAACCAAAGAGATGATCGGACGGATCTATGACCATACGGCAGTGATCTCCGAGGAAGAGAGAGTCAATAGAAAAGTCGAGATGTATGATAATGACCCTGAAAAGGTGATGCTGCAAAAGACCCTCTTGAAAAAGCTGAGTGAGCAGGAAGGGAAAAGCTGCAGCCTCTGCGCCGACCTCTGCCCGTTCACCCCAGATCCGAGCACGGCCATCGGCATGGTTTCAAAAGGGGGCGGACTCTTTCCTGAAATACGTGATGCCTGTGTAGGATGCGGTGCCTGTGTTGAGCTCTGCCCGACCAAAGTATTACAAATACTGCCGTACGCAACCTATGCTGAGGTGTATGAAAAGAAAAAAGGAAATAGCCATGCTTAAGAGATCAGTACTCTTTTCCCTGGGTACAGCGCTCTTGTTGTTGAGCGGCTGTGGAAGCGACAAGGGAACGAGCCAGACAGAAGGTGTTGCGGATTCCCAGGGGATTGTTGTAACGGAGGGTGCGGTAAAAGCATTGAAGAAAGAGACAAACAGTAAAGAGAACAGCGGGCAGTTCTATTACTCATATAACAAAGAGAAAAAAGAGGATCAATACAATTCCGAAGATTCCAAAACACGGACAGAACTGGATGCCTACAGGGATATTAAATCACCCTATGAACGTGTACAGATTACACTGATGATCCAACAGCTGAGTCCAGACTACCGTCTGTTGTGCTCTGCCTGTCATGATGACTATGCCAATGGGGTAGTGGGGCCGGCACTTCTGGATAAGAATGCTACGTTTATTTTTAAGCAGATTCAGGCATTTAAAACCGGAGAGAAGAAAAATCCTCTCATGAAACAATTGGTCAATCGTATCGATGAGAAGCGACTCAAAGCGATTGCCAAAGAGATCGAGAGGTTTAACAGAGAAATTAAAGAGATGAGGAGTAAACGATGATCAAACATATCATAGCAGCAGTAGCAACACTTTTGGCACTAGGCGCGGCATTTGTCGTCTATCAGTCAGACAAAGAGGTACATAAAGTAGATGAGATCGCTAAAATGATCGCCAAGTCGCAGGTAAAAGTAAACCTGGGCAGTAATGCCCCTGTGGTACAACAACCGACCCAGACCGTATCGAATGAAGAGATCGACAAAGAGCAGGCCAAAAAGAAAAAAGAGCTTGACGATAAGTTGGCAGCGCTTAAAAACAAAGCCGGAAATATGGCAGCGTTCAAGGTAAGCACGCTCTACAAGCAGAAATGTTCTTCCTGTCATGGCGTAAACGGTGGAGGGATTATCGGGCCTAAGCTCATCGGTAAAAGTGCAGAAGATGTCTATAAAGACCTGACTGAGTTCAAATCCGGAAAAAGAAAAAATTATGTGATGTACGGATTGCTCAGTAAAATGGATGAGGCACAGCTGAAATCACTCTCTGACGAGATAGGATCGTTTGAACAGAAACTTAAAGAATATCAACAGCAGTAAGCTGAAAGGATAAGAGATGGATAGGTACAACAGCAGTATCAGGGAGATCGTCAACGCCTCCTTGTTAAGTACACTCTACTATAGGACCAAAGAGGGTAAGTTCAGGCTTACGATCCGGGCATGGAGATGGTTGAGTATTTTTATTATCAATTTACTCTTTTTCCTTTCATTCCATATCGATATACAGATACTGGAAGGAACCCTCAACGGTTCCCGGCTTTTTGGATTTCACATGATCGATCCGTTTACTGCATTGGAGATCTTTGCGGCTGAGCATCACTTTCATATCAATGTGATCATCGGAAGTGTGACGCTGATCGTTTTCTATTTTCTGGTGGGAGGAAAAGCCTACTGTTCATGGGTTTGCCCCTATGGACTGCTTTCTGAAATAGGCGAACGTATTCATCAGGTCCTTATTCGTAAAAAGATCATTAAAGAGCATAAGTTCAATCCAAATGTACGTTTTGTCTTTTGGGCTATTTTTCTTGCTGCTGCGGCGATAGACGGCTATCTTGTCTTTGAAGTGATCAATCCTATCGGGTATGTCAGCCGGGCGGTTACGTACGGGTGGA
>CAZCBU010000336.1:0-19830 GCA_964496995.1 uncultured Sulfurovum sp. | reverse complement strand
TGTTTCCCTTTGAGGGAGACCTTTATCTGATTAAAGTATAAAAGGAAGAAACATGAGAAAGTATGAAAGCTATAAATGCAGTAAATGCGGAAATGAAGTAGAAGTAAGTCACGTCGGTGGCGGTACTCTGGTCTGTTGCGGACAGGAAATGGAATGTATTACCGACAACCTGACCATGGTGAATCTACTGAAAGCTTTTGCCGGTGAATCTATGGCAAGGAACAAATATGAATTCTATGCCAAAGTAGCACAGAAAGAGGGGTACAGAGATATCGCAGCTCACTTCCTGCGTGCAGCACACAATGAGATACAACACGCAAAAATGGAACTCAAACTACACAATGTGATGAACTCCGGTGAACCTTTGGGCGATACCCTTGCCAACCTCCAGGATGCCATCAACGGTGAAAGTTATGAAAACCTGACCATGTATCCGGAGTTTGCTGCCATAGCCAAAGCAGAAGGAGACGATGAAGCAGCACGTCTATTTACTGCCATCGGAAAAGTGGAAGTGGAACATGAAAAGATGTACAGAGAGCTAAAAGAACGTCTGGAATCAGGCAAAGAATTTGAAAGTGACAACGAAGAGGAAGAGTGGATCTGTGAAGTTTGCGGCCACGTTCACCGAGGTAAAAAAGCACCAAAGGTCTGTCCTGTCTGTAAACACCCACAGGAATATCAGTCACGTTTATTAGAAAAGAAGTAGATGTCAGAACACCAGCACAGCTCTGAGCTAAAAGGCAAGAACCTTTTTCTTGCCATTCTACTCAATATTGCGATTACTGTTGCACAGGTCATTGGAGGTATACTCTCCGGTTCACTGGCACTGCTGAGTGATGCCCTGCACAATTTTTCAGATGTCCTTTCACTCATTATCTCTTACGGTGCCAACCGTCTGGCACAGAAAAAAGGAACAGAAAGACAGACCTTCGGCTACCGGCGTGCAGAGATCATCGCCACCCTCTTCAATGCTTCAACGCTCATTGCCATTGGTCTCTACATCATTTTCGAAGCCTTCTCCAGACTCTCCACTCCTGAACCTGTCGATACTTCACTGGTCATTTGGCTTGGGCTCCTGGGTATCATCGTCAATGGAGGAAGTATTTTTCTCTTATACAGCGATGCCCGGGAGAGTATGAACATCAAAGCCGCCTACCTGCACCTCCTGGGTGATGTTCTGACTTCTGTTGCAGTCGTCATCGGCGGTCTGCTTATGCTGTTCTGGGAGATCTACTGGGTAGATCCTGTCATCTCCGTTCTCATTGCGGTCTACCTGATGTATGCTTCGTATGGATTGGTCAAAGATTCCACTGCTATTCTGATGCAGTTCGCCCCAAAAAACCTCGACCTCGAAGAGATAGTCCAAACTATTATTTCCCACAAACAGATACAAAATGCACACCACATCCACCTGTGGAACCTCGATGACAACAAAATACACTTAGAAGCCCACCTTGATTTTAGAGAGAACCTTAGCCTTAAAGAGAGTAACAGCATACTGGAGATCCTGGAGGAAGAGTTAAAAGAGAAGTATGATATTGACCATACAGTATTTCAGTGTGAGTATGAGAGGGAAGATGATAAAGGAAGAGTTGAAAATTGATCCTCTTAGGAGAAGATCAAAGTCTGTCCTGTGCATAGTGCGCTGCACCCAGCAGTGCTGTTTCCGGATTTAAAGATATTTTCACCTGCATCCCCTGTAACATTTCTCTGAAACGGCCTTTGGCTGTAAAACCATTCATAAACCGTTCTTTTGTCATGTCACAAAGGATTTTAGGCGCAATACCGCCGCCGATATAGACTCCGCCGAGAGACATGGTCTTTAAGGCAAGATTGCCTGCTTCTGCCCCGTATATTTCTGCAAAAAGAGATAAGACTTCCAGACAGAGAGGGTCCTGTTCTTTCAGCGCACGATCGGTAATAACGGCACTGCGGTCTTTGCCTTCGGTGATCTGCGATAATGAATTTCCCAATACTCCATCGCTGTGTTCCAGTAAAAATTCATATAACAGCGTAATACCGGGTCCGGACAAAATACGTTCATAGCTCACATGTTCCGGATAACGCTGACGCAACCATTTCAAGAGTTCATCCTGCTGCTCTGTCAGCGGTGCAAAGTCACTGTGCCCACCCTCAGAAGCAACAGGATAATAATTTTCTCCGTCATAAAAAAGCATAGCTTCTCCCAGTCCTGTACCGGCAGCAATGACGGCTCGATTGCCATCGATCACCTGCCCTTCAGGGTTGAGATCTTCAAATTCATCTTCACTCAAATAGAGCATACCGTAGGCGGTTGCTTCAAGATCATTCAGTAAATAGACCTGATCGATATTCCAGTAATCCTTCAGTGCATCCCTGCTGATATTCCATGACAGATTGGTAATATGGCACTGTCCGTCTATCACAGGCCCGGCAATGCCAAATGAAGCAGCCTCTATCTTTTCTATAACATATTGCTCTTTGAACGCAGAGAATATATCGTTCAGACTTGAAAACTCACTGTTGAGAAATTGATGCTGCACCACTGTTTTAAAAACATTATTTCTTGTTTCAAAAAGTGCAAGATCGGTTTTTGTACCACCAATATCAGCTGCCAGGATCATCTCTCGCCCTTGTTTAAAAAGCTATTTTTTATATTTGTACATAAATTTGTAATACTGGTGTACCATACGGCTGGAATCAAATTGTCTCATGGATTCATTCATGGCGAACTGCATCATCTCTACCCATTTGTTCACATCATCATAATACATGGGGAGAATGACATTTTCAAGTTTATCCATCATTGCCAGATAATCATGAAGGTCCTGTTCAGGAATGGACATCGAAGGATCTGCAGTCTCGATCGAAAAGGAATTCACACCGTCTTTTGCAAATTCAGGATGCCAGCCGTCATTGACAGAAAAATGAAGGGAACCGTTCATACTTGCTGTCATCCCACTCGTTCCACTCGCTTCACGTGTGATACGCGGCGTATTCAGCCAGATATCACTTCCGTGTTTGAGTTTTTTGGAAAGCTTTAATTCATACCCTATCAATACTGCCATATTTTTATACTTATGACTCAGTTCAATGAGTTGATTGAACATATTCATGGCCCCTACATCACCAGGGTACGGTTTTCCTGCCCATATGACCTGTACGGGATATTTTGTATTTTTCAACAATTTGTCAAAACGTTCCAGATCGTATTTCAACAATCCGGGGCGTTTATATTCGGCAAAACGGCGTGCCCATACTATGGTGAGTACATCTGGTGAGAACTTTTTGCCTGTCTGGTCCGCCACCTCTTCAAAAAGAAGCTTCTTAAGGTGTTTTTTTCGTGCAATGACCTCATACTCTTCATGCTCGACCATAGCACGCACAAGCGGTTTGTCCGCCCAGTAACGATGGTTCTGTGCATTGGTGATCCCGATGATCTCACATCTGCCTTTGATATCTTTCCACATGGTATTGGCAACATCTTTATGGATCTGGGAAACCGCATTCGCGATCTTGGATGTTTTCAGTGCCCCTGCAGTCAGACTGAAGTTTTCATCATAATAATCGATCTTTTCCTGAACATCTTTCAGGGAATGTCCGCTGAAGAATCCCATCTGTGCCAGAAAATGTACATTATGCTCTTCATTCCCAGCTGCTTCAGGCGTATGGGTTGTAAAGACCACATGTTCACGCAACTCATCAACATTCTCATAGTTTTTCATCAATTCAAAGACCATCGGGAGTGCATGTCCCTCATTCATATGGTAAATATCTATTTTTTGATCCAGTGCTTCAAGAGCCCTGACACCCCCGATACCCAGTACGATCTCCTGTGCGACACGGGTCTCTTCATTCCCATCATAAAGCTTGTGTGTGATCGTACGTGAGAGGAAATCATTTTCAGGGATATCCGTAGTAAGCAGAAGGACCGGTGCGGTACCGAATACCTTTCCGGGCAGTATCAACACTTTTACATAGACCTGTCTTCCGTTGATACTTACAGAAACGGTAACCCCCGGATCGTCAAGAAAATAATAGAATTTACGTGAATACAATGCCCCTAAAGATCTGTCTTCATTACGCACCTGGTCATAATAACCAAAACTCCAAAGCAGACCAATTCCGATCACAGGCTGTTTCAGATCAAAGGCACTGCGCATATGTGACCCGGACAAAAAGCCCAAACCACCTGAATAGATCTTAAGAGACTGGTCTATGGCATACTCCATAGAGAAATAAGCCACCCTCTGTGTATACATATCGTCGATCTCATAATGGAACAGATTATTTGTTTCTTTTTTTGTCATTGCTTTTTCTTTCCTCTTACCCAATATTTTTATTGTTTATTATACTCATAAAATCATTATGTCCAAGCGTTCATCACTTCATTTTTGATTCGGGAGAAACACGCTTCAGATAGAGCACTCCCAGTGGCGGCAATGTTAGACTGATCGAATAATTACGTCCATGCATAGGTTCTTCTACCGCTTTCATCGGTCCGGTATTTCCAATATTCCACCCTTCATAATAGCCGGATTGGGAATTGAATATCTCCACATATTCACCTTCATAGGGTACACCTACTTTATAGCCTTCCCGAGTTGTATCGGCAAAGTTGCAAAGGACATAGACATTTTCATCCGGATTGTCACTTTTACGTATAAAGCTGATACAGTTGTGTTGATAATCATGATCGTCGATCCATTCAAAACCGATCTGTTTTTCCTCATACTGATACAGTGCACGTTCTTTCCTGTAGATAAGGTTCAGATCACTCAGCATCTTTTGCAGTTTTGCATGCCGCGGATTTTCCAGAAGATGCCAGTCAAGACTTTTTTTGTAATCCCATTCTGCATACTGTGCAATGTCTCCTCCCATAAAGAGAAGTTTTTTACCCGGATGTGCCATCATATAGGCATACATGGCACGCAGGTTCGCAAATTTCTGGTTGTCATCTCCCGGCATTTTGTTGATGAGTGAACCCTTCATATGGACAACCTCATCATGACTTAACGGCAGCATGAAATGTTCATCAAAAGCATACCAGAGACTGAAGGTGAGCTGATTGTGGTGATGCTGACGATAGACAGGATCATAACTCATATATTTGAGTGTGTCATGCATCCATCCCATATTCCACTTAAATCCAAAGCCCAGTCCACCGATACTTGTCGGCCGTGTCACCATAGGCCATGCCGTTGATTCTTCCGCGATCATCATAATATCCGGAAATGCACTGTAAGTACTTTCATTCAGTTGACGCAGGAAATCAACCGCTTCCAGATTTTCATTACCGCCGTGCTTGTTCGGGATCCACTCACCCTCTTCTCTTGCATAATCCAAATGCAGCATGGAAGCAACGGCATCCACACGTATGCCGTCCATGTGGTATTTATCCAGCCAGAACATCGCAGAAGAGATAAGGAACGATTTCACTTCATTACGGCCGTAATTAAAGATGATGCTTCCCCATTCAGGATGGAATCCCTGTCGTGGATCATCATGCTCATACAATGCTGTCCCGTCAAAATTGATAAGCCCGTGCATATCGACAGCAAAATGTGAAGGTACCCAGTCCATGATCACACCAAATCCGTTCTGATGCAATACATCGATCAGATACATGAGATCTTCGGGTTCACCAAAACGTGCTGTTGCCGAAAAGTATCCTACGACCTGATAGCCCCAGGAACCGTAATACGGGTATTCTGTCAAAGGCATGAATTCTACATGTGTGTAGTTCATCTGCTTGAGATAAGCCAGCAGTTCAACAGCAACTTCACGATAAGTCAGATAGCGGTTCTCCTCTTCAACTTTTCGCTTCCATGAACCAAGATGCATCTCATAGACAGAGACCGGTGCATCATGTGCATTATATTTATGACGCTCTTTCATCCATTTTTTATCTTTCCAGTCATACCCTTCCAGCTCCCAGACACGTGAAGCAGATTTTGATGGTTTTTCACTGTAAAACGCAAAAGGATCACTTTTATCATGTACGATATTGTGGAACTTTGAAACGATATGGTATTTATATGTCAGACCCTCTTCTACCGCTTCAATGAAACCTTCCCAGATACCTGAATCATCCTCACGTAATTTCAAAGGGTGCGTATCTGTGGCGTAATCATTGAAGTCACCGCGTACAGAAACGAATTTGGCATTCGGTGCCCAAACAGCGAAATAGACACCGCTTTTCCTCTTGTATTTCATTTTATGAGAACCAAGTTTTTCATACAATTTGGTATGGGTCCCCTGTTTGAAAAGATAAATATCGAGTTCACTCAAATGTGATAGATTGTAATGAATAGCATGTGTCATTTTAAACTCCTATTGGTGGCTGCTGCTCAGTCGGCCGCCGATGATATGGCGGTAAAGATCTTCATAGCCTTTTGCCGCTTCACTCCAGTCAAAACGCTGTTGCATGGCATTGCGTCGAAGCTGTGTAATCGCTGCTTTATCCTGATACCAGGTTTCAACAGCCCACTGTACCGTTCCGCTCAAAGCTTCCGGTGTGGCATCATAAAATTTGAAACCCGTACCTCCCTTTCCGTCATTATGATAATTCTCGATCGTATCATCAAGACCGCCTGTGGCACGGACTATGGGCAGCGTACCGTAACGCAGACTGTATATCTGGTTGAGCCCGCAAGGCTCAAAGAGTGACGGCATCAAAAAGAAGTCACTGCCTGCTTCTATCTGGTGTGCAAGGTCATTTCTGTATCCGATATAACAGGCAAATTTATCCGGATATTTGGAAGCGACATCAGAGAAAAAGTGTTCAGCCCAATGTTCTCCGGTCCCCAGCAGGATGATCTGTATATCCATCTCCATCAGGTTCCAGATGGCTGCTGCCAGAAGCGTGATCCCTTTCTGTTCGGCAAGACGTCCTACCAGACCGATGACAGGTACATCTTCACGCTGAGGAAGGTTGAACTCTTTTTGTAAAGCTACCTTACAGATCGCTTTTCCTGAGAGGTCATCCAGATCAAAGGCTTCAGGAATAAAAGGATCCACCACAGGACTCCATTCATCATAATCCACACCGTTGAGAATACCAAAAAGTTTATAGGCTTTTTCATTGATCAGACCATCGAGCCCCCAACCGAATTCAGGTGTACGGATCTCCTGCGCATATTTTTTACTCACGGCATTGATGGCATCTGCATGCACGATCCCGCCTTTAAGCAGATTCACCCCCTGATACTCTTCCAGTTCATCTGCATTGAAGTGTTCCCAGCCTATACCAAGTACATCCATCGTTCCCGCATAGAACTTTCCCTGATGCTGTAAATTGTGAATACTCAACAGAGAACCGGTGTAACTAAAATCAGGATCCATTGCATAGGTCGTATTTAAAAGAACCGGTATGGCGGCGGTATGCCAGTCATTGGCATGGATCACGTCCGGTCTGAAACGCAATTTTTTCGCCAGTTGCATCACTGCTTTTGAAAAGAAGATGAAACGGTTGTCATTATCGGGGTATCCTTCTCCATTCTCATCATAGAGTCCTTTTCTTCCGAAGAAACCTTCATGGTCTATGAAATAGATGGGAACATCGCTTCCGGGGAGTACACCTTCATACACACTTGCCCACGCTTCCCCCATGCTTCCCATAGGAACCCCCAAAGATCCCTCAAGCGGTTTCAAACCGTATTTCTCTTTATCTACAATATAATAACGCGGCATGACCACACGTACATCATGTCCCAAGGCACGCAGTGCTTTAGGCAGAGCACCGGCTACATCGGCCAGACCACCGCTCTTTGCAAAAGGAACGACTTCAGACGCTGCTATTAAAATATTCAATTTATCCATGATTTCCCTCTTCTATGATTTTTGTATAAAGTGAAAGGTAGGCTCTGGCACTCTCATGCCATGAAAAATCGCAGTGCATATTATGTTGTACGATCCTATTATACCTTTCCATGTTACTGTAAAGTTCAAAGGCTTCGGAGACTGCATGCTGCAAAGCATCCGAACTTGCTGTTTTAAATGTGATACCATACCCCCGTGTACTGTTCTCGTTAAAACTCCGGTGGTCAAAAACCGTATCTGCCAAACCACCCACTTCATGTACGATCGGCATCTGTCCGTAATTCATAGCGATCATTTGGGCCAGCCCGCAAGGTTCAAACAGTGAAGGCATCAGAAAAAAATCAGCTGCCGCATACATACGGTGGGACCATACCTCATCATACCCAAATTCCAGATGGATATTGGCATATTTGTCCGCTATTTGTTCCAGTGCCTTATGATATTTTATCTCACCTTCCCCCAAAATTGCAATATTGCATCTCTGCGAGGCGATCCACTCTAAAGATTCTATGAAGAGCTCCAGCCCTTTCTGCCAATTGAAACGTCCTATAAAAATAAAAAGCGGCGTATGCAATCCCTGAAGACCCACCGTTTCAAGATAGGCTTTTTTATTTTCAATTTTCCCTCTCATATCACTGTAGGGAACAAACAGCAATGTATCTTTTGAAGGTGAAAAATGTTCACTGTCAATACCGTTGAGGATACCAAAGAGTTTCTCTTTATGTTCTGCCAGAAAATCTTGAAGACCACAACCGTATTCTACCGTCAGGATCTCTTTTGCATAGGTCGGACTGACCGTCGTGACCGCATCGGCATAAGCGATTCCGGCTTTCATGAAATTGACCTTTCCGTAAAACTCCAGAGCATGCAGTGTAAAATATTTTTCAGGAATACCGATCTCCTGCAGTACAGAACGTTCAAACACTCCCTGATAGGCAAGATTGTGTATCGTAAATACTGTTTTGGTCGCTAAAGTACCTTCTTCCTGTATCAAAAGTGGCAGTAAAGCACTTTGCCAGTCATTAAGATGCGCAAGCAGGTATCTCTCCCGTTTCAAAAGTGCCAGCATGGCATGATTGAACAAGCCGAAACGTAGTGCATTATCTGCATACCCACTTTCGGGAGGACCATAAATAAAGTCTCTGTCACACAGAAGAGATGTATATATAAAACGGTATTCGACTCCCTCATAACAGCATCCGTAAAGTTCAACCGGATAGAGATGACCACCCATCTCTATATCAAAAAAGACCCCCAGAGAGACAATACCGAAACGCTCACGTTCAATAAAGCGGTAAAGAGGCATGACCACATGAATATCATAAATGGAATTCAATGCACGAGGCAGGCTGTGTGCCACATCTGCCAGACCACCACTTTTTGCAAAAGGATAAACCTCACTGGCAGCAAAAAGCAATTTCTCTTTAGGCATCTTCACTCTCTCGTAAAAGTTTGGCGGCCAATTCCGGCAGGACAGGATTGATCATGATCCCTGTGCCTGCTTCAAATCCTCCATAATTATAAATACGGGGCATGATACGGATTGTAAATCTGCAGACACTGTCAACATTTTCAAGCAGATCATGTCCAACGCTTCCTTCCTGCAATGGCGGGGTTGACAGAGAAAGATTAAAGTCGAAATAGCCCAGTTGTTTATCCATTTTTTTCAATGTGTCAAGTAACAAAGGTGCCAAAACACCAATACTGTCATCACTCAAAGTATCGATCTGACCCAAAGGCTTTTTTGAAGAGATGATCACTTCAAAAGGATACGCACTGGCATAGGGACAAAAAGCGGTAAAATCACCTTTTGAAGCAATGATACGCTTTCCATCCTTCTCTTCCTCTCTGATCATGGATTCCATAAGTGCTTCAGTATGATGGGTAAAATAGTCATGACTTTTTTCATATTTTTCCCTCTCTGCCCTTGGGATGAAAGGCAGACCTATCAATTGTGTATGAGAATGCATCTGGGTCGCACCTGCACCTTTTCCCTCGTTTTTAAAAAGTGATATATACGCAATACGATGATCACGTCGAAGATCGGAAACTCTGGCACGGAGTGTTTTCAGCCAGTTTGCTACCGTATTTTTATCCCATTGTATCATTGACGTATGGTGCTTAGGCGTATCAATGATGACTTCATGGGCACCAAAACCTTCCCAATTTTCAAATGTTCCATGATGATGGACATGCGGTGCTTCTATCTGTACCGCTTTATAAAGATTGGGAACTACACGGGTTTTCCAGCCTTTTTGATTGACAGCACTGCTTTTTTTACGTATGGCAAAGATCTCCGGAGGGGTCATATATTCATTTTCCTCACAGAAGGGGCACTTTGCATCCGTTTTTTTATTCTCACGCTTTTCTCCCATCTGATCAGGACGCTGCAGACGTTCAGGCGCAATGATCACATGGGTATCATGCAGACGGTCATAACGGATATCAGACATCACTTACCTCCAGAGAACCTTTGATATTCAATATACGGCTAAAAGGGATGACCATGGCAAAGCTGATACCCTGGACACTCAGGTCAAACCCCTGCTCACTTTGGGAAAGTGTCTTCAGTTGAAAATAGTAAAGATCAAAAGGCTGATCCAGCGTGAAGATGATATGCTTCTCCAGATAAGCATCATACAGAGACAAACGCTTTATCTGTGTCAGCATTCCCTCTTCTGCCAAAGGTTCACCGTTGATCAATATATGCTCATATTCCGCAAAGTGAAGATTGTGTTCAAGTATGTAATTAAATACTCCCTGGGCTTTTGTTTCAAGCGAGATCTTAAAATCAAATCCATTTTTCTTCGGTTGATAGACTTTGCCCAAAAAAGTATCTTCTTTGTCCGGGAAATACAAACCGCCATTTCTTGAAAAAGTGACCTGTTTTTTGCCAAGTTCCATTTCAAACGGCTGATCCGCAAAATCCCCAAACTCTCGGAAATCACAATGCCGGAACGCCGAGACATTAAATTCGGTATCACTGATATGGTCAATAAAAGAGTTTTTAAGATACCAGTCATAGATAATGGCATCACGCAGCGTATCATCCACCTGAGCCGCAGCATGATGGATCGTATCGATGCCTTCTTCCTCCTCAACAGGGATCTCTTCTTTTTGAGGTTTATTTTCCAGTAAATGCTGATGATATGCCTCTTTACGGCGGGTCAGTGTATTCTGCCAGTTATGTAACCCTTTTCTGTCATCAAATTCAACCAGTTGTCCGCCATGGGCTCCGTCAAAACGGAAAATATATCTAGGAATGACCATCTTGACTTTTTCATAACCGTCAAGCTCGTTTTCATCAGATACTAAAGCACTTTTTCTACCATAGCGGATATTCTCAGCTTCAATGATATAGGTATACACATTGTCTCTCAGGTTTGGCAGATAAAGGCCGCCGAAGACACCATGCCAGAGCGCATCATTGGTCTGGGCCTTGTAGAGTGCGGTATCAAATTGGGGTTTGTTGACATCCAGACGTGCTTTGGAAAGTTCCAGTGTACGTTTATGGATACGGTTACTCTCCTCATACTTGACAAAGAAGTTCTTCCATATCCCGCCTTTGAGGAACTTCACACCTTCTTTTTCATAACGCTCCTCTCCCATTTCCTCTTTGAATGCCTGAAGTTTCAGTGCATCATCTGCACGAAGGCTCCATTCTCCCATTTCATAATAGGAGACATTGGGAAGGTAGGCAATACCGCGTGTACGCTCCTGTTCGAAATAGGTACCATAATGCATCGTTTCGATCGAAGCATCAGAAAGCACAGCCTGAACAAAACGCTCCAGCCAGCCTTTTTCATATACCCATTCATGGGTGCCCGGCCACATACCGAACTTCTCGGCATCATCAAAAATGATCGCTGCTGAGTCTTCTTTCCTGCGATAGGACTTGATCGCTTTAATAGCATTTTCAACCGTTAAGAAAGGAATGGCATAACGCAGCTTTTTGCTGATAGGGAAAAGCCCGATCTCTTTGCCGCTCTCCTCACTGGTATAATAGCCGTCCAGACCCGCTTCATCAAAACCGGCACACTGGAAATGGTAATCATCCATCACGGTATATTGGATACCCGCTTTACCAAGATCAGGAATGAGAGAAGATTCCCAAACACGTTCAGTGAGCCAGAGACCTTTTGCTTCCTGTTTAAAATCGGACCGGATAGATTCATTGAGCATACCTATCTGTGCCACCCTGTCTTCCGAAGGGATCACACTCAGAATAGGTTCATAATAGCCTGCAGAGAAGAACTCTACTGTTCCTTTTTCTGCCAGTGTCTTCATTTGTCTGTAAAGCTTCGGATGCCGTGTTTCGATCTGTTCCATTAGCCAACCGCTGCAGTGTACCGAAAAATGAAATTCCGGATAGCGGCTCATCACTTCAAAAAATGGGCCGTAACAGACCTCAACACCATGTTCTATGACCCAGTCAAAATTATCTACAGGCTGGTGCATATGTATACCAAACAATAGTTTAGTGCTGTTTCCCATGTGATCTTCCTTTATACCTGTTTTTCGCTATATTTTGTACACTTCATTCAGACGAACCAGTGCTCTTCATAGCTGCTATTCATCTCCATGGACAATGCGCCGTATCCGGGCAGTGCCTGGACTATATCATTGCCTTTGATGATCTCAAAATGAAGATGGATCGTACGTTCTTCAGAAAAACGTACCTTTGGGATCGACAGTTCTATCTCACTTCCCATTCTGAATTTGATCCCGTCTACCTGATCAGATCCATGTAGAGGAAAAGTAATATTCTCGCCTGTTTCCACAATGATCAATCCAAACTGTAAAAGCGGATCGGAGAGAGATGCCATATCTCCTTTGAAAGCAATAAAAACAGTGTCATCATCCTGTCCGTATAATATCTTCTCTATCGGTCCTCGTACCCTGTCCATAGTAGAATAGAACTTCGTCTCATCCACACTCCCCGCACCGATCCATTCAAAAAAAGTATTCTGCTTTCCGTCAATAGAAGGAGAGATCGCTGTCTGAGGTTTCACTAAAAACGGTACTGCATCCGTACGGGACAGGATCGGTATGAAAAGTTCTGCGGGTGGTGAAATGTTCAACAGATGATACACAGCGATCAAGTGTTCTCTGAAAAGGGTATCGAATTCCAGTCCGAATTCCGTCACATGATCATCTCCGTACCACCAGAACCAGTCACTGCATTCTGAAGCCAGAAAGTGAAACTTGATCTTTTCAGCTGTTTCCTCTGAGATCGGACCCTCAAAATCCTTCACATCACGCTTGGTCTGATAGATCAGTTCCCAGGCACGGTTCTTTTCCGGATGCCCGGACCAGGTATCAAAGTTACCGTGTATCCAACTTCCAGGAGAAAGTTTTTTAAGTATGCCCTGTCCTTTACGCTGAGAAACTTCATCCATGGTACCGGTATTACACCATGGTGTTTTGGAAAACCTTTCATACAGTGTCATAAAAAAATCGTAGGCATTGTTCTCAAAGAATTCCCAGGCATTCTCACCATCCAGGATGACAAATACCGTGGCATCATCAACTTCACCGGCAATAGGTTCCAGAACATCCATAAAGTGGTCAACAGCATCACCGGCAGATTTAAAACGATAGTTAAATCCTATCAGATCACTCAGGCTATGGTCTCGAAAACCGATGGTCACCCCATTGTAGATATAGGGTTTGTAAAGATTCGAACGGGTCTTGTCATCAAGCGAATGAAAAAGGATCTCTTCATCTGTGGCTATCCAGGAAAGACCTTTTTCTTTATAGATCCCAAGACTCTCTTCATCTACTGCACCCTCCGCAGGCCAGAATCCTTTGGGTTTGACACCAAAGGTCTTTTCATACAGGTTTATGGAACGTTCAACCTGTGCTATCGCATCATCTCTCAATGACATCGGGTCAGCAGGAAGTGTGGTATGCTCATTGGCACGTTTTGCATTGTTCATATCCAGAAGCAAAGGCAGGATTGGATGGTTATAGGGTGTTGTGGCAAGCGAGATAACACCTTCTTTCTGCAAATCCGCATAAAAAGGCAGTATCGTTTCAATGAAAGAACACAGTGTTTTGAGCAATCGTGTTTTATCACTTTGTGTAAAGTTTTTTCCTTTATACAATAACTGCTTGACAAGTCTATTTTCCTGACGCAGGTAATGACCGCACCAGGCCAGCATGAAAAGTACTTCAAAATCAATAAGTTCTGTATCACTTAAATTTTCATAATGATACAACTCATCAAAATACGGCAAAGGCTTAACCATGGTTTCATACTGTGTTGACTTGCAGATCTTGATCAGCCAGTTTCGTGCACTTTCATCCAGTTCGGAAGGGTGCTTTTCCCACAATGACAGAAAATAATCATTTTTCAAAGGATCTTTATAGAGATTCAACTGTTCTATCAAAGGAGCTGTAATATTAAAAGTGGCTTTCAATCCTTTATGCCGACTCAAAAGCCACGGCATTTCATAATAGTCTTTAATGGCATGCAAAAAGACCCATGGCATGCGCATCACTCCGCTCCTGTCTCTGTAGTCAGGCTGATGCATATGCCAAAAAAAGCAGAGGGTAAGCGAATGCTTTTTCATTAAGCCTTAGACCACTTCTCAATCTTTTCAATATAGCTTGCCAGTATGGCTTCGCCCTTCTCATCATTGACAGCCTGAACATACAGGTTGAGATGGTCACTGTAATGATCCGGGATCATTAATATCCAGTCATTTTCATCCAGCCAGATCTTCACACCATCAAGGGTGGATGATCTTTTATCTTTCGCATCTTCAAGGAACATACGCATCATTTTCCCTTTGAGTGCCTGTGTACATGGTACTTTTGTTGCTTTATAATAGGATTTCGGCAGTGATGCGATCAGTTTTGAAAGTGTCGTATTATGCTTCAACAGCATTTCAAGGATCTTCAAAGTTGCATACATGGAATCACGGTGTGTAGAGAACTCTGTAAATGCGAAGTTCCCTTCACCGGTTGCTACCAGATCATACTGTTCCAGGTCTGCTTTTGTAAAGTTCGCATACTGACCGCGTTCAATATCAAGATGTTTGAATTTGACGATATCACCTGCCCATGTCGGCAGGAAAACACGTTTGTTAACACCTTCCTTCTCTGCTTCCATTTCAAGCAGTAAAAGAACGATAAGGAGAGAATCCTGCTTTCCGAGCACTTCACCCTCATCACATACAATATCCAGACGCTGACCATAAGGATAAAGTATAAAACCGGCATCAAGATTCAATACTTTTACAATAGACCGCATATCTTCAATAGAACGTTTCGCGAGAGTATTGATATTTGCCAACGCCTGTTCATCAGGATAGGCATTGAAAATGATATTATCAACCCCCATTTCATTTAAGATATCAGGGAAGATCTCTGCGGCTATACCGTGCATCATATCAACGGCTATACGGCAATCCTCACATTTGAAGATATGTGAACGCAAAATGTCTTCCATACCTTTTTTATAGATGGCATACTCTTTTTCATGATCCAGTGCATGGATCTCTCCGATGCGGGCATATTCGACACGTCTGAAGGTTTCTTTGAAAAATGCTTTTTCAATTTTTTTCGCCATACCGTTGTTGATACGAAGGGCTTCTTCATTATAGAAGGTCATTACTGTACTTGTCGGATCATCAAGTTTCTGGTTGAAATGCACACCGGCAGTATATTTGTCGTGTGAAGAAAGACTGCAACGCAATACCGCTGAAGGGATGGCATTGTAGTCGACCACATTGACTCCCGAAGAGAGTATCCCGCCTATAAAGGCACGTTTCAGCATGCGTGAATTCTTACTGACATCTCTGGAGATAAGTACCGTAGAGTCTATTGGCAGTTGTGCACCATAGGCTTCAGCGATTTTTGTGACCATTTCACAGGAGAGTTCAACGTTTGACTGTCCTATGACCTTTCCGTCTTCAAAAATGGAATTTTTGTACTTACTCCCCAGGATCAAACTGTTGCTGACAATAGAAGCATCCTCTATGATCTTGTCCGGCCAGATCGTCACATCTTTGTCTATTTGTACCAATTGACCGATCTCACACCCCTCAGCCAGGATCATTCCAGCTTTGGCTGTAAAGTTTTTATCGATCACATTATTGTTACAGATCACACAACCGTCCAATATGGCATTACGGCCGATATTCACATCATTCCATATCACCGTGTTTCTGACTTTGCTGTCTTTCCCTATGGTTACATTATCACCAATAACGACATTGGTGAGTTTTACACCTTTTTTAAGTGTCACATTTTTCCCCAGGATCACCATACCGACACACTCAACACTGTCATCTAAATCATAAGACTCTTCACTGTACAGTACCCCGTCAGGGAATATACTTTTCTTTCCCGGTACTTTCAGTTCGACTTTGCCGGTAAAGATATCGTCATGCACATCACGGTAACTTTCAGGATTACCTACATCTCTCCAGTATCCCTTGGCATAACCTGCCATCAGGTCTATACCTTCCTGCATCAAATGGGGGAAAAGGTCTTTGGCAAAATCATAATTCTCATGTTTTGGGATATGATCAAGTATCTCCGGCTCAATAATATAGATACCGGTATTGATCGTGTCACTGAAAACTTCACCCCAGCTCGGTTTTTCAAGGAATTTTTCGATCTTCCCCTCTTCATTGGCGATCACGACACCAAACTCCAGAGGATTGTCAACAGATGTCAGTGTGATCGTCAGTTTGGACCTCTTCTCTTCATGATAATCAAAGATCTTCTGGAAATCAAAGTCAGTTACCAGGTCACCACTGATAATAATAAAGTTCTCATCACCGATATACTCCTGTGCCAGCTTGACAGCACCTGCCGTCCCATAATCATCGTCAGGGACCACATATGTGATATTGATACCAAAATCACTTCCATCCCCAAAATGATCTTTGATGATCTCAGGTTTGAAATAAAGAAGAACAATGAATTCTGTAATACCCAGATCCTTCAGGGTCATCATTGTATTTTCCATCATCGGTCTGTTGATCACCGGTAACATTGGTTTTGGTCGTGAGTTTGTCAGTGGTTGAATTCTTGTTCCGAATCCTCCTGCCATAACAACTGCTTTCATACATCCTCCTTGAAATTATATTTGATCATGATAACATGTAGTAATACTAATTATAACATATATCAAAGACTCAATAAAGAATTCTGGCTTCCATAAGGGGAGGATACACTGTCACATTCTTCTTCTGTTACCCAGTGGTCTCCATTTACTTTGTAACCGAACTGATAACTTTCACCTGCCTTCAATACTTTTGTAATAGAGAAATCCCCATTCTTCTTCTGCTTCATCGGCTCTTCTTTCCAATCATTCCAGTCTCCTGAAATTACGATATCATTGATGTGGTCAGCAGCAGGCATTGTAAATGTCACCCAAACCTTTTGTCCGTTTTTCTTAAGTGTAATCATTGTTAACTCCTTTTTATAACATTATAACACAAGATAATAATGATTAACTATAGCGCAATACATTTATCTCTGTCTATCCATTTTTCGAAACCTGACTGGAAATATATCTTAAATCTACTCATCTGCCATTGAAAGACGTGCCAATAAACCAGCTGTCGTTGTGTAACCTACTTCTGTAAATTTCAATTCGCCTTTACTGTCATAAATGAATGTTATGGGAAAGACTTCCACTTTAAATTTTTTTGCCCAGGTACTGTCAATATCATTCAACACTTTGAATGTCAAGCCACGTTCTTTCAAATAGGCTTTCACCCTGCTGTCATCTCCGGAGTTGACAGCAATGGTCAACACTTCATACTTTTCAGAGACATTTTGTATATTGGAGGCTTCCAGTTTACACACTTTACACCACTCTGCCCAGAAATGGATCACCAAAGGCTTTCCTTCAGGTTTTCGAAAGATCTCACCATTGACAAGGGTAACTTCAAAGTCTGGCAAATGAACTGAATCCAATGTAGGTTTACGGACATAATTCATAATATTACTTAATATAAATACAAGCAGTGCCCCTATGAGTATCTCTTTCACGATCCTTTTCACATTCACTTCCTCAAAGGAAGATAGATCTCAGTGATAAGATCTTCTTCTGCAGTGTCATATGGGTTGTTCGGATAGAACTCATACCCTACCGGTGACTTAGCCGTTTTTATTTTTTTGTAGCGTGCAAAACTGATCGCTGTCATCCAGGCATTTCCCAAATAGAGGTAAGCACCCTTATGAATGGTCTTTAACGCCTCTTGAGAAGCAACTTTACCCTTAACCCACCCCTGAGGCAGGCTTAACTCTTTTTCAACAGGAATACAGGCGATATACTCTGCTTCCTTCTTGAAAATATCAAACCTGTTGTAAATACAGAACGGTACCCTGTCCATAGAGATGTCATTCTCTTTCATAAAAGTATACAGACTTTCAAAATCTTTTCGCATCACTTCACCCACTGCATCCAGGGTACATTGATTTGGAATACCGATATATATCTGTTCAGGAAGTGTGACGATCCCTTCAATAATAGTGTAGGAAGATACGGAACCTGTCTCGAGATAGACTTTGAGCATACCAAGCCCACGTTCATAATCCATCCCAATAAAGGTCTGCATTTTGGAAGAGAGCCAGAAGAGGAAAAAAGGCAAAGAACCATCCATCATCCAGGTAACCTCTGTACCGGCTTCTGTCTCTTTGAGTTTGAAGGCAACATCTGCCTTGGACTTGAACGGTTTTACGAAATTGATCTCCATCTCCAGAAGCTCATCATGTACGGTAAGCAGTTCCATACTCCCTGCTCCCACAAGCAATCCGGACCAGCCGTAAGATGCACCAACCTGACCTTGCCTCTGCGAATATGTAACGGTAGCATCAGGTTCCATGGTCAGCCAGGGAGACCACTCGGGCCAGAGTTTAAAATTTTTCAGAGAATCTCTCACTTCAAGGAGAGGCTTTTCAATAACAATAGATCGTTCTACATGATAAGAGGGCATACTGACTCCTTTCTATCGAAATGTATCCGTCTATTATAACATAGTCGCCAAAGTAGCTATATTTTCAATTTCTCCATGGTCTTTTGCAGTATTCCACTGTAGCTGCTGCCATAAAGTGCAACATGCACAAGAAGCGGATAGAGTTGATAGAGCGGTACTTTTGTATCATAAAAATCGTCACTTAACGGATGTACTTCCGTATAGATATTGAAAAACGTGTCACCAAACGTATTGAAAAGTAAAATGAAAGCCAGTTCCATCTCCCTGTCTCCAAAATAGATAGCGGGATCTATCAGTGTGGCACCTTTAATATTAAACAATATATTTCCACTCCACAGATCTCCATGAAGCAATGACGGAGTAATACTGTTCATATCTATACGTTTATAAAGGTCACGGCACAGCCCTTCCAGTCTCTCTACTGTCTTAATGTCGATCTCTCCTTTCTCATAACATATCTTTGCCATCGGCAGTATACGCATCTGTCCCAGAAACAGACTCCAGTTGTATTGGGTCTGCTCATTGACCTGCCTAAACGGCCCTATGCTGGTATCATAATAGTACCCGTACATTCTGCTTTCATTTGTAACACTGTGCATTTTTGACAATATCTTTGCCGCTTCTGTCTCCATGGCATCTCTGGACCGGGATTCCTCTTCTATGTATTCCATTAAAAGATAGTTCTTGCCTACAGAAAACACTTGAGGGACAGGTATTTTATATTTATTAATATCTTTTAACATCTCTGCTTCTGTCAGTAGCATTGGCGAAGATTGTGAGGTTTTTAGTATGTAGCTTTGAGTCTTAGTTTGAAGTTTGTAGATGTCCCCGATCTGCCCTTTTGTTAGAAAATCAACAGAATCTACAGGTTCTGTAAGAATTGTATTGAAAAAATCTATATCTATCAAATCCATCCTTTAGCTGTAGAGTGTTGTAAGGACACAACACCCTACAGAGGCAAATCAATCCAGGTCCACGTCATCCCAGAATTCATCATAGTCCAAATTGGTCATCGTTGAATCTTCTTCAATACCTTTTTCTATGAGTTTCTTCTGTTCATTTTCAAAAT
>CAZCBU010000335.1:0-8502 GCA_964496995.1 uncultured Sulfurovum sp. | reverse complement strand
GGTCAGGATGACAGTGGCATGATCACACAAACACAGGCGTTATTAAAATTCATCAGAGACGGAAAGATCTCACGTGATGTCGCACTGCAGTATGCCAATAAACCTGAAGAAATATCAAAAGCCGTTATGAGATAATGCAAGCATTTTCAGTGCTTTTTATAGATACAATACGAAAATTTTAGCAAGACGAAAGGGATAGAGATGGAAAACTTTTCAATGGTGAACTTTAACTACTTTGATGTCACGATCGGAGCGATCGTATTGATATTGGGTATTAAAGGCTTTATGAATGGCTTCATTAAAGAAGTTTTTGGTCTTGTCGGTCTTGTCGGCGGTGTCTATTTTGCTTCTCGTCTCTCTTCAGATGCAGCAGCATTCATAGACAGTACCTTTCTTCATATTGAAAACACCGCGTTGCTGAAACTTCTTGGTTTCCTCGCAATTCTTATTATTATTTGGCTGGGAGCAACGATACTCGGTTCTATTTTTTCAAAATTGACATCTGCAAGCGGACTGGGATTTATTAACCGTTTTCTCGGTTTTGTCGCAGGCGGAGGAAAATACTTCATCATCTTCGCACTGATCGTCACGGCACTCTCGAATGTCACACTGGTGAAAGACAATCTGGGAAAATATGTCAACGACTCAATACTCTATCCATACCTTGTCAAAGTGGGTACAAGTATCATTCATCTTGACCCAAAAAGCATTGGGCTGGACAATGCCAATGCCACTGAAGTACTCAAAGATGTTGCCAACATGAACAGCAAGGAAGATGTGAATACCTCTGCTGCCGTACACAACGAAGATAATATAAGTACAGAAAGCAAATAAGGGACGTTTCATGATCACCTATCCTCTCCTTTTGGAAAAATTCAAAACACTGCTGAAGACCAATGCACTGAAGTTCACAAAACAGCGTGAGCTGATCTTAAAATTCCTTTATGATAATGATGAGCACTATACACCTGAAGATATCTATATGCTTCTCAAAAAAGAAAATCCGGATATCAATATTGGGATCGCAACGGTGTATCGTACATTGACTCTGCTTGAAGATTCGGAAATCGCAAGTTCCATCTCTTTTGGTGCACAGGGTAAGAAATATGAACTGGGACTGAAAAAACACCATGATCATCTCATCTGTACCTCTTGTGGTGATATTATTGAATTTTTTGATGAAACCATTGAAGAGCAGCAGGAGAAGATCGCAGCAAAGTTCAACTTTAAAATGACAGATCATACCATGAAGATCGTAGGTCTTTGCAAGAAGTGCCAAGACTAAATAACAAATCACGTCATCCTGAACTTGACCCAGGATCTCTTTAATTACATTTGAACCCGGATCGCAGATCTTGAATCAAGTCCAAAATGACGTACATAAACAACAGGAGAAAGCTTGATATTTGACAATCAATATATTCAGGAACGAATCAAAAAAGCTGAAAAACTAAGAGAAGAAGGCATCAACCCTTACCCGAACCAGATTTCAAAAGGGACACCTTCCATACAATTTTTAGCAGAGTGTGAAGACATTAAAGCACAAGATGCCGAAGAAAAAAAAGATGAGAACAGAACTTACTCACTGACAGGAAGACTGAAATTCATCCGTATCATGGGAAAAGCTGCGTTCGCCAAGATCGAAGATGCAGACGGACTGGTACAGATCTATTACAACAGAGATGAACTGCCGGAAGGTTTTTATAACACAGTGGCTAAAAAACTCTTTGAAGTGGGTGATATCATTGAAGCAACAGGATACCCGTTTGTCACACAGACCGGTGAACTGACACTGCATTGTAAAAAGATGAATATTGTATCAAAAGCCATTTCCCCTCTGCCGGAAAAGTTCCACGGACTTCAGGACCACGAACTCAGATATCGCCAGCGCTACCTGGATATGATCATGAACCCGGACGTCAAGAAAAACTTTGAAATGCGTTCAAAGATCGTCTCTCTTGTCAGAAGATTCTTTGAAGACAAAACTTTCCTTGAAGTCGAAACACCTATGATGCACCCTATTCCCGGCGGTGCCAATGCCAAACCGTTCATTACCCATCATAATGCTTTGGATGTTGAACGTTATCTGCGTATTGCTCCGGAGCTTTACCTCAAACGTCTCATCGTGGGTGGTATGGAAGCTGTTTTTGAAATTAACAGAAACTTCAGGAATGAAGGAATGGATCAGACCCACAACCCTGAATTCACCATGATCGAATTCTACTGGGCATATAAGACTTATCTCGATCTTATGGAGATCACTGAAGAGTTGTTCGACTACCTCTTTGAACATCTTGGTCTTGAGAGAAAACTGCCGTACGGTGATCTTGAAATAGATTTTGCCACACCGTTTGCAAAGATCCCGTATATTGAATCGCTTACGACTATTGGTGGGGTACCTGAAGAGGTAGCAACGGATAAAGAGAAAGCCTTTGCATACCTTGTAGAACATAATGTCAAAGTAGACCCGAACTTAACACTTGGATACCTTCAGGCAGAACTCTTTGACGAATTTGTAGAAGGCAAGCTTGTCAATCCTACTTTCATTACAGATTTCCCTGTGGACATCTCTCCTCTGGCCAGAAGAAGCGATGAAAATCCGGATATTGCAGAGCGTTTTGAACTCTTCATGGCAGGGAAAGAGATCGCCAACGGTTTCTCTGAACTCAATGACCCTATTGACCAGTACAACAGATTTAAAGGTCAGGTAGATGCCAAAGAAGCCACAGGCGATGACGAAGCCATGCACATGGATACCGATTATGTAAAAGCCCTCTCTTACGGTATGACACCAACAGCAGGTGAAGGTATAGGGATCGACAGACTGGTCATGATGCTGACCAACCAGCACAGTATCCGTGATGTTCTGCTTTTCCCGGCAATGAAACCTGAAGCCCCACAGGCACCGGTCATTTCTGCTGAGCACAAATGTAAAAAATGCGGCAATGAAAATATGGATGAACTTAAACCTGCCAAAAAAGGCAAAGGGATGTTCTGTATCGATGTGGCTGCCTGTAAAGCAAGAAGTGCTGCCAAATAAAGAGCAGCCCTAATAACCCTAAAAGTAAAATTTGGATATAAATCCATCACTAAACCTATAAAAGGAAACCTATGAGTTATGCAATAGAAACTTTTGACCCGGAGATCTTTCAAGCCATTGAAAATGAGCGTGAGAGACAAACAGATCACCTTGAGATGATCGCATCTGAAAACTTTACCATCCCTGCTGTTATGGAAGCGATGGGTTCTGTATTCACCAACAAATATGCAGAAGGTTATCCATATAAAAGATATTATGGCGGATGTGAGTATGCAGATGTTGTAGAGCAATTGGCCATTGACAGAGCCTGTGAACTTTTTGACTGTAACTATGCGAACGTGCAGCCACACTCCGGTTCTCAGGCAAACGGTGCTGTCTATGCGGCACTACTTAAAGCAGGAGACAAACTGCTTGGTATGGACCTCTCTCACGGTGGTCACTTGACACATGGTTCAAAACCGAGCTTTTCCGGTAAAAATTACTCTTCATTTACTTACGGTGTGGAACTTGACGGCCGCATCAATTATGATGAAGTACTCAGAATTGCAAAAACAGTCATGCCTAAGATCATCGTATGTGGTGCTTCTGCCTATGCGAGAGAGATCGATTTCAAAAAATTCAGAGAAATTGCTGATGAAATAGGTGCTATCCTATTTGCCGACATCGCACACATTGCCGGTCTGGTTTGTGCAGGTGAGCACCCTAGTCCATTCCCTTACGCTGATGTCGTAACAACAACCACACACAAAACACTGGCAGGACCTCGCGGCGGAATGATCATGACAAATGATGAGGATATCGCTAAAAAGATCAACTCTGCGATCTTCCCGGGTCTTCAAGGTGGTCCGCTTGTTCATGTGATCGCGGCAAAAGCGGTAGGTTTCAAATACAACCTGTCTGCTGAATGGAAAGTCTACGCAGCACAGGTCAAAGCCAATGCAGCCGTGCTTGCACGTGTATTGATGGAGAGAGGATATGATGTGGTTTCTGGAGGTACAGACAACCACCTAGTACTCGTTTCCTTCCTGGACAAAGAGTTCTCAGGAAAAGATGCAGATGCAGCACTGGGTGCAGCAGGTATCACAGTGAACAAAAATACTGTACCTGGTGAAACAAGATCTCCATTTGTCACTTCTGGTGTACGTATCGGTTCTGCTGCATTGACAAGCAGAGGAATGAAAGAGGCTGAGTTTGAGATCATTTCAAACAAGATCGCTGATGTACTTGACAATGTCAATGATACAGCATTGCATGCAACGATCAAAGATGAGATGAAGGAACTTGCTTCCAACTTCGTTATCTATGAAAAATCAATTTACTAAGGCGAAACAATAAAAGTTTTTGATCTAGAGTTTACGACAGACCATTACTATATCAAACGCCCATCGATCGTCGAACAGATACAGTTCGACAATCGTACCTTCTACGCCAAATTTGAACATATCAATGAACCCCTCACAGATCTTGTTGTCAAACAGCACCTCAATAAACAATACACTGTTGCCGTACCACTCTTAACAGATGGGCATACAGACTATTTGGTACTCGAATACAAAGGCGAAGAGCATCAGCGTTTCTATTATCTCACCAAACACCTCTTCCAAACCATGAATATCGATACTTACCACATCTATCAGGGAAAAGATGAAGAGAAGGTGCAAGTGTTTATTGAAGTAGATAAACTCAGTCTCGAAGAGGCCGATGCAAAGTTACAGGAGATCTCTAATAACTTAAAACAGAAACTGACAAAACGCTGGAAGTGTCTGCCTCTGCTTTCTCTCCCGGAAGCCTACAATATTGTCACCCTTCCCTATAAGCCTTTGATCTAACTTACTCATTTACATTGCTGAACGCTATCCCTTTTTGATCTTTTCATAAGCTATTTTGATCAGTAATGGAGGCAATACTGTCGTCAGTATGATCACGACGATCAAGGCAGCATAGACTTCAGTATCAAAAATACCTGCAGATCGTCCTATCTCTGCAAAGATCAGCCCGACTTCTCCACGCGGTACCATGGAGAGACCAACGATCACACGTTTTTGAAATGTAAGTGAGTTCAGGAAAAAAGGCAGCAACATCTTCCCGACGACTGCGACCAGCAAAATAGAACCTCCAAAAAGCCAAACATGTGCTTCACTCCAGTTAATGTCCTGCATATTCACCGAAAGCCCCACAGTCACAAAAAAGATCGGTGTAAAAAGCAGAACGATCGGACGCATCTGCTTTTCGATCTTGTCTGCAAAATTCTCTTTCTCCCGTATCACCATTCCAAAAGGAAGGAAAAAACGCCTGGAAAGTGCCAGCCCCGCTGCAAAACCACCTATGATCTCCGGTGCACCCATCTGATGTGCAAGCCAGGCAAAAAAGAGTACCAGAGAGATGATAGCCACCGGTATGAGTCCGGGATAATTGGTTTGGGAATCATACTTATGGATCAGTAAAGCCATTAATTTAGCGGCAATAGGAGCAAGAATGAAAAAAGCTGTAATGAAGAGAAATACACGTCCGGTATCTACAATACTGACCTCTCCGCTTTGCGAAAAGTCATAGAGAATAGCAAGCAGTACCACTCCAAAAATGTCATCCAGCACTGCAGCACCCAAAACGATCTCACCTTCTAAACTCTGGTTTTTTTTAAGGTCTTTGAGTACCCGCACTGTGATCCCGATGCTGGTTGCGGTAATGGTCCCGCCAATGAAAAGTGAAGTAATAAGAGAAAGGTCAAAAAGAGTGTACCCTACGAATGTTCCCAGAATAAAAGGCAATACAAAACCACCAATTGCCACAATAGCAGCGGTCCATCCACTCTCTTTGAGTCGTTTAAGATCGGTTTCAAGTCCCACATCAAACAACAACAAGATAATACCGATCTCTGCAAGCAGTTTGATCGTATCGTTCAGTGTGACCCAGCCAAGCAGTGATGGCCCCAGAAAGAGTCCTGCAGCAAGTTCCCCCAAGACAGGAGGCAGACCTATACGCTGAAAGACTTCGGCAAAAATACGTGCGCCTACCAGTATCAATAATAGTATGAGAAAAAAGTCGTGTGCCTGCATAATGGTTATTATAGCAAAACCGTACGGGTTTTATATGTGCAGGATCATTCTTTTAATAGAAACTTGGCAAACGATGAAAATGCTTACCATCTGCTTCTTCAGCAATTCTTTTTTTACTTTGAAAGTAAATATTTTTCTCTTTTCGTATCCGTTATTATACTTACGATACAATAACTTCTAAATTACACAACGGACAGGCATGATCGAAAGTATCTTAAGATTTTTTGTTAATAACAGCAGACTGAACTACTTTCTTTTTATACTTGTTTTTATCTCAGGTATCGTTCTGTATACCAAAACCCCCAAAGAGATCTTTCCTTCTTTTGAACTTGACATGGTATCGGTGAATGGACATTATACCGGTGCTTCCATCGACATGCTCGACAAAATGGCGGTCAAAGAGATAGAAGATGAGATCAAGAATATCGACGGTATTGACAAAATGGCCACGGTGGTCTCTGCAGGAAAATTCAACATCATCCTTGAACTTGAAAAAAGGGTAGACAAATATAATACTGCACAAAAGGTCAAAGATGCCGTGACCCTGAGCCGGCAGAACCTCCCTTCCGATATGGATGAACCCACGGTCAAGGTTCTGGAGGTTAAGCGAAACCTTATGCGGATCGCTGTCTCTTCGGACACAGCTACACAAACAGAACTCATCGATGCAGCAAACGATCTCAAAGACAAGATCACTTCACTGAAAAACATTTCTGAAGTACTGATCTATGGAGATTCTGATAAATATTATGACATTCGACTACACTCTGAGAAAATACGTGCTTTGGGACTGGATGAGAGTGCTGTCATCACTGCACTTTCCGGACTCTCCTATATATTTCCCATCGGAACCATTGAGGACAGCAAAAACGGCTATTTCTTCATCTCTACTCATAATGGTCCCAAAGATGCACAGAAGATGCTGCAAAGTCAACTTAGAGTGGCAGGCAAAACATTTTATTTGAAAGATATCGCTACGGTATCAAAACGTTTTGAAGATACAGCAACCCTCTATTCCATCGATACAAAACATGCCCTGGACCTTAACATCAAACAGAGTAGTGAGGGAAATGCCCTTACACTTTCCAAAGCCATCAAAAAGTTGGTAAAACAGAGCAATGCAAAAAAGAGCAATATCACTTACACGATCCATGACGACAGATCAGCAGCCATTAAAGACCGTCTGAATATTGTTATTTCCAATATTCTTTTGGGACTCATACTTATTTCACTGCTGGTCACGCTTCTCATCAACAAACGTATGTCGTTCATCATTACTCTGGGTATCCCTACTTCTTTTGTGATGGGAGCAGCCTATCTCTACTTTGCAGGATATACGATCAATATGATCTCACTTATCGGTGTACTCATTGCCCTGGGGATCATTGTCGATGATGCCATTGTGGTCTCTGAGAACATTCAGCAACACATTGAAGAGGGGATGGAACCCAAAGAGGCAGCCGTCCTGGGAGCAAAAGAGATGTTCAAACCTGTGACCATCGCTTCCCTGACAACACTGTTCGCTTTCATCCCTGCACTGATGATGTCAGGGACCATGGGGGAAGTGATAAAACTTATTCCTATTGCTGTCTCGGTACTGGTACTTGCTTCACTGATAGAATCTTTTATCTTTTTACCTATACATGCTGCACATCTGCTTAAAAATGATCAGAAGACCACATCATGGGAACCTGTAAATCATCTGTACAGCCGTATTATCCATTACTTTATGTATTATAAAAAAACATTTTTACTGCTTTTTATTATCTTGGTACCGCTCTTCATCATCCTCGGTGTAAAGATGAGCAAATTTCAAATGTTCCCGCAGTTCGATGCATCAACCATCACCATTACGATGAAAGCCGACAGCAATACAAAAACTGAAGATACCCTCAAATATCTTACGACCATAGAAAAAGATCTTTATGCAAGAAAAAATACGTTTTACATCGACCATGTCGGTTCGGTTGCAGGATGGAGACGTGATTCTGCCGGAAATTCTGAAACCTACCCTTATGTGGGGCAGATACACATTGAGCTGCAAAAACTCAAAGCACAGAATTTTGTAGACAGATATATCACTCCCACACTCTCCTTCTATTATGACAAAGAGGGACGGACCAGAGAGGAGAAGTCAGTGGTCATTGCAGAAAAACTGCGTCACTTTCTGAAAGAACAGGGGTACAAAAAACGATTCGGTCTCTCTGATCTGGCCATCGTAGAGAGAAAGGTCGGCCCTATTAAATCAGATATCAAAATAGGACTTGTCTCCAACAACAGCCAGTTAGTCATGAAATATGCAGAAGTACTCAAAAAAGCCCTGCAGGAGACCAAAGGTATCGTTTCTGTCAATGATGCCATGAATTACGGAAGAGATGAGATCAAACTCAAAGTCAATACCTATGG
>CAZCBU010000334.1:0-4684 GCA_964496995.1 uncultured Sulfurovum sp. | reverse complement strand
TCCTGTAGCATAGGTGTCGACAGCATAGTTGTTGATCTGTGCATAGTTGAAAGGAACATTGTATTCATAAAATTTGACACGCTGATCTATCTGTTCCAGTTTTTTCATCATTTCAAATGTCTCTGGCATCTCACTGTTATTGCTGATACCGATGATCTCATAGTTTTGATAGGTAGATTTCTCAAGAATGGAGTTGATGCAGATATCCAGCAGTTCAGGCTTGTCTTTAAATGGAATCACAATGCTGACAAGCGGCTCATTTACAATAGCATATCTTACTCTGAAATAGTGATGGGTATCCGTATACTCCACTTTGCCGTCTATCCCTCTCCTTTGCAGCGCCTCTTCAAGAAGCTTTTTCCCACGCTCCAGCGCTTCGGGTTTTGCTTCGCTGTTAGCACTGGTGGAACCTTCGATCATACGCCAGTGGTAGAGTACTTTTTGAATGTGATGAACCTTTTTTGCTTTTTCTGTCAAGCGCAAAAAGAGATCATAATCCTGTGCTCCGTCAAATGCAGCATTGAACCTCCCAGCTTTTTTCAGTAACTCAGATTTAAAACAGGTAAGATGTGTGATATAGTTATGTGAGAGAAGAAGGTCGGGGGAAAAATCCGGTTTGAAATGAGGGTTGCTGCAAACCCCTTCCGTATCGATGAAATCTTCATCACTGTAAATGAAATCAGCATCTGTCTCATTGATCGCTTTGACCATTTCATAAAGTGCATCAGGTGTGATCTCATCATCATTATCCATAAGGACGATGTACTCTCCTGTCGCCATATCCAGTGCTGCATTGGAAGCTCCGGAGATATTCAGATTGTTTTCAAGGAATGTGATTTTGATATTAGGATCCGACAGCTGCTTGAGATAGCTGATCGTTTCCTGATTCGTACTTTTGTCATCGGCGACACAGAGCTCCCAGTTCGTGTACCACTGCGTACGAAGTGAACCGATCGCTTTATCCAGCCATTTGGGATCTACATTGTAGACAGGCATAATTACAGAGATAAGAGGTTTTTTGCTAAAGCTTTCCAATTTTGTTTGAGTTACGGGTGTGAATCTTGGTGCGTGGTATGTATACGCAGGCGTTGTCCGTATATGTTCAGGTTCGATCAGGTTATTATGATACTGCTCTTCTGTTTTGTGGAAAGGACTGAGTTTTTTGATTGTACGTTTCAAACGGTTTTTTAAGAGGAGTGACTGTATTTGCTGATCTCTGAATTCAATAAGAGAACGTGCATATGTCAACTCTTCTCCAAGTGTATGCATTTTTTGAAGTTCTTTTTGTGCTGCTTTGATCTCATCCACAAGATCATCCACATGCTTTTCAAGCTGCTGGATATGAGATTCTTTGTTTTTGATATGATCTGCAATAGGCATATTAAGCTTCATGTATTGATTTTTTTGGAAATAGAAACCATTTTGCATTACATAGCGGTCTATAAAGTGCCTTTCCATTTTGGTGTAAAGTGATTCGTTCTCAAAAGTAAGACCCAGATGCTCTTTGATTGTTTTTGGCAGCATCATATAAGTACGGTAAACAATATAGTCTACAGGCAGGCTGATATGGTATCCCCATTCATAATCGATAAGATAGTTGTATTGATCTTTCTCTATGAGGTTTGAAAAGATCATATCCATATTTGTAAAGCCGTTATAACATAGTTGTCCATTCAGTGTAGCATAATCCTGTGCACCAAAAAGAGAGATCATCTCTTGATTGACCATATGTTCATGATCAAAGTGGGTTGTTTGAAATCCATTCTCCAACAGCGCTTTATAGGTGTGGAAGAGTGAGACAAGAGCTTCTTTGTCATGTTGCACGGCATAGGATTTGTTTTCGAAACTGATACCCTCTATGAATTCAAATGTAATACTGCGTGTATCTTCCTCGACAATTTTTGTTGTCTTGAGATTTGGATCTATTATCTGTGCCGTCAGCGCATGATAATTTTGAGAAATGCGTGCGATATGTGCTTTGGCTTCAGAGGTGATCGCCTCTTTTTTGACAAATTTTTGACCCTCTTTTTCAAAAATAGTCGTTCTTAACTGAAATTGAGGATTTCGTTCACTGTTGTTCTTGATATAAAGTACTTTCATTTATGCTCCACATATTACTAAAAAAGAGTTTGCGAAAAATGCATATTGCCCATTTTCTATGATCCCGTGATAAGCATTAGTCTCATCAAAAAGTGTGTAGCGTTCATAATCAAAATTCGGAGCAGGGGAGAGTGAAGAGGTTGTTCCCGGCAGCCATACATCAGAGTAGATCTCCAGCGGCATCTTATAATCAGGATGCGGATAGTAAAACTCTTGGGCGGGATAGCCACTCTCTTTCAGCAGTGTTTCCAACTCTTTTTTCCCGAAAGTACGTACTGAATCAACCTCTTGATATCCTGTGATCCCATCAAAATATTGTGCCGTATGATCTTCACGGGCACCGGCAAAGTATTTTAGTCCATAGCGATTTTCAATAGCAATAATTAATTTGCCGTCAGGTTTAAGATATTGTTTGATCTGCTTGAGAAAATCTTTGTACGGTTCTGCTGTCTTTGTAAAAGACCCGGCATACTCCAGTACACCATTGAGTGTAATATAATCGAACTTCTCTTCAAAGACCACATCATTGAGGTTGGCGACAATGATCTCGAGGTTGTCATAGTGCTTGTGTCGCTCATAATTGATCGTTGCACGACGTTTGGAAAGCTCTACAGCCTTGACCTCGGCAAGACTGTCGCACAATGCTCCGGTGATCGCACCGCACCCTGCACCGATCTCCAGACAGGAGGTGTTCTCCCTGAAGGGATACCAGTTGATGATATTTTGTCTTATTGGAGAAAGATGGTAAAGAATCGGCCATCTGTTATCATTTGCCAAGATTTCACTGAAATCCTTATTGTTTTTGACGATCTCAAGTAATTCATCTTCAATATCACCGTCACTGTAGTGATCTGCTCCCGTATAGAATTCTAAATTTAATTTTGCACCCATGATTCTTCTTTTTATTCAATCTCAATATTTTTAGATATTATACTGATTATTCTATGAAGTTACCGTTATATCTTCCTTAGATAGTGTCAATCCGGTTATTTATTGAAAACGTCTATACGTTGGAAAATCTTTAGGTACTTTAAATAAAACGGGTGTATAGTTGATCTTATGATGTTTTTCATAGCTTTTGATATAATTTATTGTACCTCGTCTGGTATAGAGTACAGGTTTTTGATAAACAAACTTTATGACAAAAGCAATATCATCCCGTGCATAATAAAAGTTTGGTTTCTCATTCTTGTTATGCTCCTCATAATATTTTAATTTTTTACCTATTATTTCAATATGCTTTTTTGATAGATTAAACCCCATCCTCTTCTTATCAAATGCGTGTTTGATAGAAATGATATTTCTATAATAGTTTTGATGATGTTTTATATTATACTTGGAATACAAAAAACAGCCACTGATTAGAAGCAGTAGGGTAAGATTGATGATCCAAATATTTTTAATTTTCAGAAGATAGTATAGATAAAATATGAAACTTGGCAGTGCAAGAAAGAGTAAAGAGCTGTAATAAAATCGATAAGAAATCGTAGCGTATGTTAATAGGCTTGCAAGACCGGCGGTAGGTATAAATACAGGAATGAAAATAAATAGAGATGTGATAAAAAAGAAAAGAAGTAAACGCAGGTTTACAATATCCTGATATTTTTTATAATATCTAAAAACTGCAAAAGCAAGGAGTAATAAAATAGCCATTAATGATATGTAGATGAGTTCATTGAAAATATAGGCTGTTTTATTATAGTATGTGGTAACTATTTCTCCTTTTTCATAAACTTTTCGGATTAATTGAGGAAGTTTTTCTAAAGAAAGGTAGTTAAATAGTGGTGAAGTTCTATAAACATGAGACTTGATATACTCTATGACCCATCTGCTTATATATATTAAAACCAAAAATATTGTAAATGAAAGATACAAATGTTTTCTGCACCATTGCAGAATTTTATCTAAAAAAAGAATTGTAAGAACCCCTATATACATGGCATAATAGATAAATTCCATAGCATGTATACGTAAAACCATATAAATAAGTAAAAGCATAAGAAGTGTTTTGATGGCTTTTGTCTTTTTGGAATTTGTTTCAAATATGACTGACACTGTAAGAGCCAACGCAAGTATAGTCATTGGTAATGTAATCTGATAATTGATAGAATACCAGAGTATCCAAATTTGCATATGGTTGACAGAGGCATTGGCAAAGATACTAAACCAGATGACAGCTGCCCAGTAAGATAGGTATTTGAGGGTTGTTGAAGAAATAGGATTAAAAAGGTTTTTTATAAAAACTTTACTGCTATAGTAAATCATTAAAAAAATACTAATACTTTGAGTATAATGAATAATTTTTGCACGTAAAAAAATCTCCGACCGTTCAATATGTATCAAGTTAAAAAGTTGTGCCCAGAGATAATGCCAAACTACTCTTTTTTTCGGAAAGGATGTAGCGATACTCTGCTCATCTATCATTTGTAGATGGGTGAACATGTCATAGGGATATTTGAGAAAGGGGTGTGTAAAAAGAATGAGTGTGAGCGTAAGTGCAAACAGTACATAAAAAAATATTTCCGGATCAAGAAAAAACCGTCTATCTTTCCACACTGATCTTACTCCCAAGATCGAAGAAGCC
>CAZCBU010000333.1:0-5010 GCA_964496995.1 uncultured Sulfurovum sp. | reverse complement strand
AAGTCTTTGGAGTATCTTGGACTGAATCTGCAAGAGCATGATATCCGTTTTGTAGAAGATAACTGGGAGTCTCCGACACTGGGTGCCTGGGGTCTTGGCTGGGAAGTTTGGCTTGACGGTATGGAAGTGACACAATTTACTTACTTCCAGCAGGTAGGGGGTATTGCCTGTGATCCGGTGGCGGTTGAGATCACTTACGGAACTGAGCGTTTGGCGATGTATCTTCAGGGTGTGGAATCTGTGTATGATCTTGTATGGAACAGAATGGGTGACACTGTCACGACTTATGGTGACGTACACAAAGAGACAGAGTATGAGTTTTCAAAATACCATTTTGAAGTGGCAAATGTAGAAAATTTGTTCCAGCATTTTGAAGATGCTTCAAACGAGTGTAAAGTGTGTTTGGAAGCGGGGCTTCCTTTGCCTGCGTATGATCAGTGTATGGTTGCTTCACATGCGTTTAACGTGTTGGATGCACGTAAGGCTATATCTCAGGCGCAGAGACAGAACTATATTTTGAAGGTTAGAGAGCTTTCGATTGGTTGTGCGCAACTTTATAAGGCTCAGGAGAATGAGCGTAACGCTCGGGTTAAAGGTTAGTTCTAATAAAAAGGTTTAATAATCTTTTTTCTTTATTAACTTTCCTTTTACTTTAAAGTGTGGCATTGTTTTTCTCTGTGACTTTTTTCTTTTTTGCAATGTGCAAAAAAAGAAAGAAGTAACCAAAAAAGCACAAACTGCTGGCGTGTTGAATGAAATTTTATTTTAGATGGGATTTATATAGGTATTAATTCCTCCCAATCAATTTAAACTATAATTGTTAGATGCATCCGGCGAAAGCCAAGTATTATTAATCTTTCTTTGTTGTGGTGAACGCCCTTGAAAGCATAGCGATTCGAGAACCACAACGCTTTTTTGCTTCGTTTTTTTTAAAAAAATGAAGAGAGAAACAGCGCCTCATTTTGGGGGTAGAGGAAATTTTATAAAAGAATTAGGAGAGGTATAAAGATGAAACTACAAGAAGTATATGATTTTCTGGACAAAATCAGTCCTTTTGAATTGCAGGAAAAGTGGGATAACTCCGGTCTTATCGTTGGGGACATGACAAGAGAAGTCTCAGAAGTCGTTGTCTCTTTGGACATTGACGAAGAGATGATCGAATCTACAAAAGAGGGTACACTTTTTATTGTACATCATCCACTTATCTTTGGAGGCCTCAGCCAACTTGATTTTGCAAAATATCCTTCCAACCTCATTGAAAAAATGATACTCAAAAAGCAGTCACTCATTGCAATGCATACCAATTTTGACCAGACACATTTAAACAGATATGTGTTTGCAAAGATCTTAGGTTTTACCTTGGATACACAAGATCCTTTTTTATGTACAGCCAAAGGTGAATGGAAATATAAAGAACTGCTAAATCTCATTAAAGAGAAACTGAATTTACCGACACTTAAAGTGATCGGTAAAAAAGAAACCATCAGTTCTATTGCGCTAACCACCGGTGCAGGTGCTTCACTCATAGATGAAGTGGATGCGGACTGTTTTTTGACCGGTGACATCAAATACCATGATGCAATGAAGGCAATGAGTGAAAATTTAATGATGGTGGACATCGGGCACTATGAATCTGAGCGCTTTTTTGCAGAGATTATGTATGAAGAATTGAAAGTTTTACCTATTTTGGCTATAATTGCGAATTCTAAAAACCCGTTTCATATGGAAACACTCTAAAAAGAGACGGATGAAACACTTAACGCACCACTGTAAAACCCCTAAAGGATAGAGATTGAACAAACATTTAAAAGAGCTCATTGAGCTTTCAAAAATTGATAAAGCGATTGACAGCTACAACCCACAACTGGAAGCAGCTGATAAAAAAGTTGCAAAAGTACAAAAAAAGATCGATATGGCACAGGCTGAATTGGATGAATTGACAGATACTATTGCTGAGAATGAAAGTAAAGTAAAAAGTTTTGAAGAACAACTGACACTTTTATCTGAGCAGTTGGCTTCAAACGTAAAAAAATCTAAAGATATCTCTACGGAAAAAGAGATGAAAGCACTTTCTTTGGAAGAAGATATTGCTAAAGAAAAAATGACTTTTGCCAATGAAGAGATAGAAAGACTTCAGGGTATCAATGAAACAAAAAAAGAATTGCTTGCTGATGCTGAGGCAAAAGTGAATCTATTGACAGCAGAACTTTCAGAGATCAACAGTGAAGTATCTGTTGAAAAAGCAGAGATCGAAAAAAGTAAAGGTGAATTTTTCATACAGAGAGAAGAGCTTAGCCGAAACATAGAGCAGAAAGTACTTTCATTTTATGAAAAGATCCGTATCTGGGCAGGAAATACAGCAGTTGTTCCGGTAAAGAAACAGGCATGTTACGGTTGTTACATGAAGTTGAATGACAAGACTTACTCCGAAGTTATCAGAGCAGATGAGATATGCAACTGTCCTCACTGTGGTAGAATCCTTTATATCGAAACAGAGACTGCGGAAGCGTAATTTCTGTAGGGTCGGTTTACCGACCATTACATTAAAAAGTGACTTATTTGTGGTCGGTGCACCCCAAGGGCATTTCCTCTGGGCAACCGACCCTGCGCGAATGGAGTTAAAGTGAATTATCTATTCTTTTTTTTCTATTCTTTAGTCTCTTTTGTTATTTACCTCATAGCATTACCTTTTCTCCTTCTTTTTTCTTTTAAAACAAAATACAGAGAATCCATCCCTGCACGTTTTTTTCTATGGAATAACGGACCGTTAAAAAAAGAGGGTATCTGGTTCCATTCATGCTCTTTTGGTGAAGCAAAAGCCATTAAACCTTTGGTAGATGAACTGCCACAGGATCTTTTACGTATGAGTACCACTACCAACACAGGCTTTAAAGCTATTAGTGAATACACTGAAGAGAGCAGGTATCTGCCTTATGAATCGCTTCTCTTTTTTTGGTTGAAACCACAAAAGGCTTTGGTGGTCATGGAAGCAGAGTTTTGGTATCTGCTCTTTTTTCTGGCACAAAAAAGAGGGGCAAAGACACTCTTGATCAATGCAAGAATGTCTGACAGGTCTTTCCCGAAATATCAGCGTATAGGATGGCTGTACAAACAGATATTCCGGTATATTGATGAAGTGTATGCTCAGACAGAAAAAGACAAAGAGCGTTTGGAACTGTTAGGGGCACAGAATGTGACTGTAACCGGAAATATTAAACTTTCAAAACTTCCTGCTCCGACAAAAGAGATGAAAAAGCCCGAAGGGTTACTGGTGTGTGCTGCAAGTACACATAAGGGAGAAGAGGAGTTGATACTCAAGGCATTCTTTGATCTAAAAAAAGAACAGCCTGATGTCAAACTTGTTGTGGTCCCCCGTCACCCGGAACGTTTTGACAGAGTATCGCAGATGGTAGAAATATTTGCGAAAGATCATGCCTTGACATGGCACAGATACTCGCAAGATGAAAGTTTTGAGAGTGATATAGTTGTCGTTGATAAACTGGGTGAACTGGTCAATATCTATGCCATTTCCGATATTGTCATTTTGGGTGGAGCTTTTGAACCTATAGGCGGGCATAATGCAGCTGAAGCGGCACAGTTTGGATGTAAGATCATTTCGGGGAAACACTACTTCAATCAAAAAGATATTTTTGAAGCGGTAGAGGGTATTGCAGTGGTGGAAGCATCAAATCTTTCAAGAAGATTATCCCAGTATGGTGTGTTGAAGCCGACACACATTAAATACCGGTCTGACATTTCACCAATACTGGAGAGTATCAAAGATGTTCTATGAGATCAATGATGATAAGGTAAGCATGCGTATTAAAGCACAGCCTGCGGCAAGTAAAAATGAGTTTTGCGAAATCTATGGTGAAAATGCTATAAAAATACGCATTAAAGCACCGGCAGTGGAAGGTGCAGCAAATAAAGAGTTAGTAAAATTTCTTTCCAAAAGTTTTAAAATTTCAAAATCTGATATAATTTTTAAAACTGGGCAGAACAGTAAAATCAAGATCATTGAATTTCCTTTAACAGAGAAATTTAATGAATGGATAGCAAAATATAAGGAAATATAAATGGCTACAGATAAAGCATATAAAGTATTGGCGGAACAAAAAGGTATCTCCAATAAAAAAGCCAAAGAGCTCATAGACAGAGGTTTGGTCTTTGTGGAAGACAAAAAAGTAAAGATCGCCCGTGCGGAGATCAATACAGAGACTTTTTTTCGTATAGAGTACCCTGAAGATATAGAGATACTTTATCAGGATGAAGACATCATCGCCATCAATAAACCGGCACAGGTGGATTCGTATGATATCCAGGATGCCATTGACGGTGCTGAGTTGTTGCACAGACTTGACAGAGATACTTCAGGTGTCCTTCTGCTGGGAAAGAACAGAGAATTCATAGAAAAAGCGATCAAAGAGTTCAAGAACCGTAGAGTTGAAAAACATTATGTGGCATGGATTGAAGGTGTACTTTATGAAAAGATCGAGATCGATGAGCCTATCTTTACGGTTAAAAAAGGCAAAGCCTTTTCCATGATAGACCCGGTACGCGGTAAAAAAGCACATACCATTGTCAAACCTGAAGAGCTTCAGGGAAAAAAGTCCAAAGTAAATATAGAGATCACCACAGGACGAACACACCAGATACGTGTACACCTGGCACACATTGGTCACCCGATCGTCGGAGATGAACAGTATGGGAGCCGTACACAGGCAAAGCGTGTTCTATTACACTCTGCAAAGATGAAAATATTGGATTATGAATTCAATGCAAAAGAACCAAAAGATATTGCCAGATATAAATAAATTAAGATAATTCCTCTCCTAATTATAGTGATAGCATATATGTAAATATAAAGATTTATTAACTTAAAAGCAGTATAATAAATCAACAGTGTTATAGCCTTCCAATTAAGAGAGAATATATGCAGATGCAAGAGTTTGTCTATTTTAGTACTACTCAACTTGACTTTCCGCTTCCGGAGAGTATCGCTGTTATTTC
>CAZCBU010000332.1:0-4674 GCA_964496995.1 uncultured Sulfurovum sp. | reverse complement strand
TCATCAGCAAACTCAAGACGGCAGAGCCACTTGACACACAGGTTACCTTCCCAGCCCGGTACAAGCAGTCTGATTGGATATCCCTGCTCTGGTCTAAGCGCTTCACCATTCTGCCCCCATACGATCATTGCATCATCAAGTACCTTATCAATAGGGACCGTTCTTCCCATGTGAGAGTTATCCGCACCTTCTGCAAGCATCCATCTTGCATTCGGTTTCAGACCAAGGTCTTTAAGTATATCTTTGATGTAAACACCTGTCCACTCTGCGCAGCTCATCATTCCCTTGGCAAACTGAATCGATGGAAACTGTGGGTTTCTCCACTCCGGTCCACCGTTTGCAGGACACTCGATAAAGTGAATACGACTCACGCTCGGATAGCGCTTCAGCTCATCCATTGTCAATACCAGTGTCTTCTCAACCAATCCATGGATCATCAAACGATGTTCATTCGGATCGATCTCTGCCGTACCACCATGGCTACGACTGAAGAAGAGACCATTTGGTGTAATAATACCGTTCATATCCTGAATAGGACACATTGCGATCGATGCATACCAGTTCCCTGAAGAGAGAAGCTTGGTATTTCTTCTTGTCACATTGTGTTCGTATGGAGAGGGTTGTCCATAAAGATTATGTGTCACAGGGAAACCAAATGTAGTCCCCCACGGTTTCTCTTCTAAAATTGCAGGATCACCTTTAAGTTCTTCTGCATTAATTTTTACAGGTGCCATTACACTTGCCGCGGCCATTGCACTGACTGAAAATGCTGCTGACTTTCTAAAAAAGTCTCTTCTTCCGGACTCAATTTTTTCAGTCTCAGAAGCTTTGCTTATCTTCGTCATATTACCTCCTTATTTTACTTCTATAACACTCTCTTCTGCCAAGCAGAAGGGAAATGCCAATGTATTTGATTGTATTAGAAACCAGGTAAAAATGTCAAGGATTTTTCTAAAAAAATATAATTTTTTTTAAAGTATATATAAAATATATACAAATTTTTTTTATTTACACATGAAGATCAATTAAATCTATCTTGTTCATCAATCCTATCCATTCATCTCTTTATGGCTTACACGCGGTAGTATAGCAGAGCAATATTACCACTCTATTAGTCCACCTCTTGGTTAATAGTGTGCTAATAATTTTATGATAGAATGTAAATATTTGATATAAGGACTACAAATACTATGAAAATACTAGGGAATATTCTTTCTCTTTTTATTATGCAAGAGGAACAGCAGCAAAAAACATCTTTAATACTTGATAGTAATGGTGTGCATGGAGATAAACACTATAATAAAAAAATAGAACGTTCTATTCTTATCACTTCGATAGAGAGCTATACCCTTGTCAAAGAGGAACTAAACATCTCTATGCCTTATGGCTATCTGGGTGAGAATTTACTTATATCGGGGAATCCTTATGCTCTACAGGCAGGCACGCGACTCTACATAGGAGATACTATTTTAGAAGTTACACAACACTGTACACTCTGCCAGCATCTCAGTGCTCTGGATAGACGTATTCCAAAATTGCTTAGAAGTGACCGTGGGATTTTTGCCAAAGTTATTAAGGGTGGAGAGATATCGATAAACCACTCGGTTTATATCAAACCCTAGAAGGTAACTGCCAGAGTGCAGCTACCTCCAACTATTATTTACCTTCTTTAAGCTCCTCAAGCATCTTCTCAAATCTTTTTTGTGCATCGATCAGAACGTCCAAAGAGGCTTTATCTGTAATATTCAAAGAAGATATCCATTTGTAGACATTAGGAAATGCCATATATATCGTCTTCTCGCCTTTTTTCTGGTACTTGTAGGCAGAACATGGTGCAAATGCCCCTGCTTCAGGATGAAGCTTGGATACTTCATAGATTACGGCAATTTTACAGATTGAATAAACATCATAGAAAAGATACCACTCTTTATCATGCTCATCAAAGTCATAGTTCAGATCCGTAAATCCTGCCATCACAAAACCATTTGGTGCCAACTTCTCTTCAAATGCCGTTTCAAAATCATCTTTGGCATCTTCCCAGTCATCCCCCTGCTGCTCCATGCTTATACGCGTGATTACCTCTTTGTCTGATTTTTTTGAGGTATATGGAAGTTCGATAAATTTTCCTTTTGGCATAGCAGCCTGAAGTGCCTCTTCTATCTTTTTCCCAAGCTTTATCATCTCAGGGTTATCTGCCGGGATATGCATCATCTGCGCCATAACTTCCGGTCGAAGGGTTGCGACAGAGATTGTTTTTTCTCCTTTTGGTGTATAGATAGACATACTCAATGGAGTAAAAAGTCCAATATCCGGATATTTCTCTGCTAATGCCAGTGCTGTATCTTTTCGAAAGACAACCATCAGATTATAGACATCCATATGTGTCTTCTTGAAGTCTCTTTTGAATGGGAAGTTCATATCATTATTGGCAGCGATAACAAAGCCGGCTTTTTTAAAAGCCTCTTCCACTGTTTTTGGGGTGATCTTTCCATCACTGTTATCAGACTGCCAAACACGTACATCTGTTTTAAATGCCTTATCTGAAGCACTCAATCCAGTGATTACCATCAATGCGACCAGTAAGTTTTTAACTACTTTCATAGTATTCCTTTGATTTAAATTTAAGTGACTTTATTATAGCTAAACTCTATTGAATAGAGAAGTATAATAAATTATTAATGAGTATAAAAAGAAAAAGTGAGGTAAATGTGGATATTTCCTATTTTTAGATCATTTTTACTGTAAAAAACAATGAGGAAAAGTGATAGGTTATACCATGAGAGAAACGTCTCTCATGGTACAGGTTTTATTAGAATCTATATCTGATGTAAAATCTTAAATCCTGTGCAGATTCTACAATATTTGGAAGCATATTTTTTGCCATAGTCGTTTCAGGAGTAATATATCCTGCATCATAGGCAGCTGCTCCCCGCTTAACATCATCAATTTTCATAGCATTACCGGTGGTATTGCCAAAGAATCCATTGCTACCCATATAATCGTAATCAATCTTGGTATATCTGATCTGTGCAGAGAGTGCTTTGTTGATCTTATAGGTATAATATGCTTCATATGCATTACCACGTGCTGCAAGTTTGGAACCGATCATTGTATCTTCACCATATGTGAATGATCTCCAGTATTTACTACCATGGTTGAACTCAACACCGAATGTACTATCTTCTGTTACAGGAAGCAGTGCTCCCATCCAGTAGGATGTACCACTCTCATCATCTGTTGACCCAAGCATGGCCTTCCCTGTATCAGGCTGTGTCTGGCTCCATGCAAATGAGGCAAAAGCTTTTACATCAGAAAAGTATCCATCCTCTGTCAAACCATCAACCAAGACAGAGATTGCAGCACCCTGCATATCACCATACTCATCAAATCCTGTTGGTGTACCGGTAGCATCCATTGTCATACCGGGAAGATTAAATGCTTTGAACCAATTCGTTTTTACAATGAACTGTCCATCATCATAAGGAACAAAGATAAAGCCAAGAAGGTCTACACTGTCAAGTCCGTTATCCTCTGCGTATGAAGTTGCATCACTAAAGAGTGGTGTAGCATTTGTAGATCCTCTACCAACACAAAGCTTAAAGCTCATACCGCTAATCCCTGTGACATTCTCAAGTTTAAGCATAGAACTCAAACCATCGAATTCTACGTTAATATTATGTCCAAGAGGAGATTTTGCAGCATCATCTTCTCTAAAGTTTGCAAGGAAACCTCCAACAGATGGTCTACGACCGATACTGAATGTCCAAGGAATATCTGCACCAAATAGTGCATCTCCCAAATAGAGCCAATATGCCTCTTTGACTTTTAGTGTATTATCAGACAAAGCTTCATTACCTGTCCAATCAAACAGTGAGCCCATGCTAAATGCTCTATAGTCACCATTGACAGTACCAAAGTCAGCACCAAATGCTTTATTCATAGAGAGCTGACCCTTAAAGATATTATGACTATCGACTGCATATGCCATATTTAACCAGAGTCTCAAAGACATCAGGGCACCATTGTCTCTACTTGATCCATCTGCCATATCATAGTTGATACTGTCAACCGCCGTTCTAAGATCAACACCCCACTTGATGTTGTCGTTTGCATCATGCGCCTTGACTACATTGATCTTCTTCTTTTGTTTTTTCAACTGCTTCTTTACGGTTGCCAATTCCTGCTCAAGAGAGTTCAGCCTTGCCTCCAAAGATGCATTTGATGCTGCATTCGCTGCACTTAACATCAACGCTGTTGCCAATGACAATTTGACGATTTTATTCATGTTTTACTCCTTCTGATTTATCTTTGTCCAAAAACATGTAAGCTAGTTTAGAACAGAAATGCTAAGCAGATACTTAAATGAAAAAATAATGCATAAATTATTTATTTCTTTAATTAAATATTATATTTCTTATAGCTTCAGCTTCCTGATACAGACTTGCCTACAAGAAATAAATAATAAAATTTTAAGCAACAGCATTATCATATTCATTATTTGGGGAGGGGAGAAGAAAACCGGCAGGCTTGCAAGTGGGTCTAAAATATAATTGACATATTGACCCGCAGGGTGAACATTCCTACCCACCTTTCCCGTTGCATCGCAAAAAGTTACGCAGATAATCGATATATTGACATATTGGTTATTATCGTGTGCATTCTGGGAATTGGGGT
>CAZCBU010000331.1:0-4297 GCA_964496995.1 uncultured Sulfurovum sp. | reverse complement strand
CCAATAGTCAGGGGCGGCAGGATCCCAGTAAAGAGGGAGTACAGAGAGATCTTCTTCCTATCGTGGACGGCTCTACTGTACACACCAAACTGGGTATGGTGAAAACAGACCATATCCTCTTCATTGCAGCAGGTGCATTCCATGTGTCAAAACCGAGTGATCTCATGCCTGAACTTCAGGGACGTTTCCCTCTGCGTGTGGAGTTGGACTCTTTGGATGAAGAGACGCTTTACCGAATTTTGACCGAGCCGAACAATTCACTTATCAAACAGTATCAGGCATTGATGAAAGTGGAAGATGTCGATCTTGTATTTGAAGAAGAAGCATTGAAAGCCATTGCACATTATTCACTGCTTGCTAATGAAAAGACAGAAGATATCGGAGCAAGACGTTTGCATACGGTCATGGAGAAGATCCTTGAAGAGATCTCTTTTGCCGCAGATGAACATGCAGGTGAAACTGTGAATATCGATAAAGCTCTGGTCAAAGAGAAGATCGGTGCTGTAGTTGAAGATGAAGATACCACAAGATATATCTTATAAATTGAGAAAGTAGAATATATGTTTAATAATGATCGAACCAATACCAAAGCAGGATTTGTAGCCGTAGTCGGCAGACCCAATGCAGGGAAAAGTACCCTGTTGAATCATGTCGTAGGTGAAAAGCTTGCGATGGTCTCCAAAAAAGCACAGGCAACCCGTAAACGCATGAATATTATCGTGATGCATGACAATGCCCAGATCATCTTTGTGGATACTCCCGGTATTCATGAGAAAGAGAGACTGCTAAACCAGTTCATGCTGGATGAAGCACTTAAAGCCATGGGTGATGCTGACCTGATCGTATTTCTTGCGCCTGTGACAGACAAATTGACGGAGTATGAAAAATTCCTGAAACTCGCACAGGCCAAAGGTGTGAAACACATTGTTGTTCTGACCAAGATCGACCATGTAAAGAATGCTGATATCCTTGCCAAACTGGGAGAGTACCAAAAATACCAAAGTGAATTTGAAGCGATCATTCCGTTCTCTGTAAACAAGAAGGTCGGGAAGAAACAGTTACTAGATGAAATAGCCAAATATCTGCCAGACTCACCCTTCCTGTATGATACTGAGATCCTTACAACGGACAATATACGTGACATCTATAAAGAACTCATTCGTGAATCCATTTTTGAGAACCTGAGTGATGAGATACCCTATGAGAGTGATGTCACCATAGAGAAGATCGATGAAGATGAAGAGTTGGACAGGGTCTATGCAACCATCGTAGTGGAGAAAGAGACACAAAAAGGGATTATCGTCGGACAAAAAGGCGTAGGGATAAAAAGAGTAGGAAAATTGGCCCGTGAACAGATGGAATATTTCTCCGGGAAAAAGATATTTTTAGATCTGCATGTTTCTGTTAAAAAAGGCTGGAGCAAGAATAGAGAAAGCCTGGAAGAGTTCGGTTACATTATATGATCGAAGGAATTATCTGTTTGAAAACAGCTATTTGAACTTCCTGTAAATGATAAATAATTAAAAAAAGTTATATTTTAAAGAAAAAATTAATTTTGTAAGATAGTTTTAATATTATAACATATATAATTGTTTAACAAGGAAGGAAGTTAGAATGTTTTTGAAAAAGAATTCGTCAAAATCGGTCGTAAAAAATATTGTTACTCTCAATGCTTACACGGACAAGAAGTATATATATAAGGGTGATACCTATCAACCGCTAAATAAACTCAGTTATAACACTTCAAACTTTATTACCTCCTATATTGGCAATAAAGATCTTATCACTACTACGGTACATATAAGCCGCAGTATCCCCAATGAAGATATAGCAGATATACTTGATATCAAAGCATACGAAGAGTTAGGTCTTGATCAGGCTACGAATTATGTGATCTCATCCACCGAAGTTGAAACTTCCGGAGAAGAGAGAGAATTTCATATTTTTGTTTCTGAACCGGAAGTATTGGATGAGCTGTTTCTTCCGATCAAGCAGCAGACAAAATATATAGATCTTGTCCTCCCGGCACCTCTCTTATATAAGGCCTTATATAGAAAAGAGATCTTGCAGGATAGCGGAGCACACTGTTTTATCTATTTTACCAGATATGATGCCTTTGTCACATTTTACAGAAACGGTGAATTCCTTTATTCAAAATCAATAGACTTTTCGTTAGAACTTATTTATGATAAATATTGTGAATTGGTGGGCGAAAAAGTAGATGAGAAAGAATTTTTCACCATTCTTGAATCTGAAGGTTTGAAAACAGCAAAGAGTGAGTATCAGCAAAATTTCATGAAGATCTTTTCTGAAGTATTCATTACCATCAATGATATTATCATTTATGCAAAAAGGGCGTTTCAGTTAGAGACGATCGATCATATGTTCATTGGTTCTGCTCAGGGACCAATCATCGGTTTGGATGAATACAGCCAAAATTATCTGGGACTGCAGTCTGCAGATCTTAACTTTAATTATAATGTTAAAAATGATGAGTGGTATACGGATCAGTTACAATATTTGATGTTACTGAATGCCTTTGATGCTTTGGAAGATGAGGATTCTGTTGTAAACCTCACCATGTATCCACGTCCACCGTCATTTGTGAATCGTGCGAGTGGACAGTTCATCATTGCCACCTTTTCTGCCATTTCAGTAGGTTTGGCTTATCCTCTTGTATATCTGATAGGTTCTTATATCAACGATGCAAAAATTTATGCATTGACGATAGAGAATAATAAGCTGACTACCGAGTCTCAAAAATATAAAAAGATATTGGGTGCGAAAAAACAGAAGATCGCTGCACTGGATAAAGAAATTGCCAGAGTAACGAAAATATATGGCGGGAAAACCAAAACTCTGACGGCTATCTATGATAAGAAAGTCAATTACCGTTTGAAATCAGCTACGTTGTATACGATAGCAGAAGACCTTGATAAGTTTGATGTACATGTAAACAATATATATAGCAAAGATGATACCGTATGGTTGTCTCTTGTGAGTTCTGATGACAGGAAATTCACAGAAGTGATCAAACATATTTCTGATACTCACTTTGATGATATCAATCAGATTGATATTGAACTAATTAAAAAAGATCCGGAGAGTTCCTACTACAAAGGTCTGTTAAAGGTGGAATTGAAATGAAGTTCTTAGAAGATAAACTGGAAGCACTCGATACGTATTTCGCACCAAAGAAAGAGAGTGAAAAATGGTTGATGATCCTGGGTGTTGCAGGACTCATTGCTTATGTTGCTTATGCATATCTTTTGCCTTATACGGAAACAATGTATAAGAAGAGTGAAAGTACGAAGAAAAGTATTCAAAAGAGTATTGTTGACAATAACACCTATCTTAATTCCATTACAGTGGGTGGAGACCGTGAGTATTACATCAAAAAATTCGATCAGGATATTGTGAATAAGAATAAAAATATCACTAAAGTCAATGAAAATATTAAATTTATTGATAAAAATCTGGAAAAACTCTCGGATATGCTATTTAACCAGAAAAGTTGGTCTAAATTTCTTAATTCTATTACACATACTGCAGAAATACAGAATGTTGACTTAGGATATATTACCAATAAATATGTAGACAGTAATGGTAGTTTCGGGTATGTTTTGGAAATCGGTCTTGGGTGTCAAGGAGAATATAGGAATATTGTAAAATTCATCAATGAACTTGAACAAAATACACTGGTCACAGACATTTATGGAACTACATTTACTTCTGAGCCAAATTCAACAAGCATTTTGGCGGATATTAATATTTCAGTATGGGGGATAAATCACTAATGAAAAATATAGTATTGATAGTTTCACTCTTAACTGCATCATTATATGCAAATCTTTCTGTTGGCCAGATAGAAGAAATGGTGCATAAAATACATGAAAAAAGAGTCGGTTTTGATCTGAATATATTGGAATCTACAAAAAATCCGTTTGTTGTATTGCTGGAAGAAGAGAACAATGTTACAACATTCGTTATACCTGAAGTCACTGAAGATGTTAAGATATCTTTACATGCAATCATGGGTGGAAAAGCCTATATCAATGATGGTTGGAAAGATATCAATGACACAGTGCTGGGATACACATTGAAGTATATTGGTAAAAGAGGTGTGGTACTCAGAAATGGCAATCATATTAAAAAATTATTTCTTCACGAGGATAGAGATAGTTTCATTAAGATAGAAGGAAGGTAAGAGGATGAGAAAGATAAAAAAAATGGGGATCGGGTATGTAATGGTATTACTGATGCTTTCAGGTTTGATAACAAATCTGTCTGCAGGCAG
>CAZCBU010000330.1:0-4314 GCA_964496995.1 uncultured Sulfurovum sp. | reverse complement strand
TCTCTCTGCATTCATCAGATCAACGATCGTTGTTTTACTCTGATCCATGAAGTATTTTCCACCTTCAATACCATAACCCAGTGCTTTGGCAGAGTCATGACAGGATGTACAGGTTCTTCCTTTTTTGGTAATGGTATGCGGGTTGACAGGAGACATGACAATAGAGTTCACCCCCTCTTTCCCCCGTCCTTCAGAATTAGGAATTTTAAAGATATGATTTTGCAATTTGGCTTTCCCGTCTTTTCCGATAACCGTCAGGATCACCTGACAACCCGGAATGACAGGAGAGACACGGCCCTCACCGTTCTGTGCCAAAGCAGGATTCTCCCAACGTAAGTAAGAACGTGTCTCTGTTACTTTCCCGTCGACAAGGAAGTCTTTCAGGGAATTCACTTCCCCCGTTACACCATTATGATGAGACTTTGAAGCCGCAAGATAATCAGGGTTCTGCTGTCCTTTGGAGTAGTCGATCTTGACATGACAACCGTAACATTGCGGTGCCCAGGTTGCGTGACAGGTATAACATTCAAGTTTATCGGTATGGGCTTTAACCTGATCCATCGCCACAAGCCCTTCCTGAGAGATCTTACCCTCTTTTTTCAAGGTTTTAAGCGGTTTGAGTTCTATGTCTTTTCCTGAAGCCAGATGCATCATGACCTTGTCACCATGTCTCACAGCTTTGGTCAAAGGATTCCCTCTTGCAGAGAGCAGGAAACCGTCTCCCTTGTCCTCAGGAATAGCACCCTGCTTCAAATACTCTGCCAAAGTCTTAGTGGTACCTCTTGCTTTACCGGTCTTAGGTGTGGTCTTAAATTCATCACTGTATCCCAAAGGCAGTTCCCAGGGGTATTTGTCTGTGGTTCCGTGACAGTCCTGACACTCTATCTCCACGGCACCCAAATTTGCGCCCACATTAAAACCGTCCCCGTGATGATCTATAGAAGTATGGCAATCCTGACACAGCATTCCTTTGGAGTAATGAATGTCTTCCTGCAGGTGCATATAACGTTTGGTATGCAGTTTTGGCTGTCCATTTCCTTCCGCATCAAAAGTCGCCTGATACTCTGTCTCCATCAAACCCTGATAGGAAACCCCGATACGTTTTCCACGGTTGTGACAGGTTGTACAGGTCTCAACCGGAATACCCGAATAGTTGTTGTCATGCACTTGCACTTTAACTTTACGGGAAGACTGGATGGAATGCACCAAAAGATGCCCCTGCTCTTTGGAGATATTTTTATCTCCCCCTTCATAATACCCCTCATTAGAGTAGGGAATATGACAGGAAGCACAGCCTATACCCCTGAAATCCCCCCGTCTTTTCCGTCCTTTCCCTGTCGTATGGCAACGCAGACACTCCTGGCGCAAGTAAGTATAAACTGAAAGCGTCGGATCTTTTTCTATCTCATCTGCAGTAGGTGCAGGCGGGAGTTCGTGCATCTCTTTTGGAAAACCCTGAGGCTCTGTTGTCCGTAACTCTTTCATATATTCATCATAGACTTTGGTTCCGATACGCGCATGAATATCTTTATTGCCAAAGTTACTGTGGTTATGGTCATAACCGTCTTTTGCCCCAAATCCCCACAGTGCTCCATGGATCTTCCCGGCTTCCGTTGCCATCAGATTGTTCCATTGTGACTTGATCTGCTTGGGGTGACACATCCCACAGGTATGTTCGTTGATCCAGGGGCTTCCCGGTGCAGGATAAAAAGCTTTTGGTCCCTTGTTCTCTTTAAAATAAGCCAAAGTACCGCTGTGTGCATCCTCTTTTACTGTAGCTTCAGGATCTCCTCCGTGACAAACCACACAGTCATTTTTGGGCACACCTGCTTTCTTTGCAACCTTATAGATCTCCTGCATCATCTTCGATTTGGGATCACGGATATCTTCAATACCCTTATGACAGTTCAAACAGCCGTTATTCGCTTGTAATAATTGTAGTAATAAAAAAGGCCATACCAGCCCTATGAATAATAATTTCTTAAGACGCTGCATGTTCTGTCTCTCTGTCCCGAAGTTTATTTCCTGTCATTCTTTTTCCTTACAAATCCTCATAATAGGCAATTATATCCAAAGCGACTAAAATCAGAGTATAAACCAAGACGTGATATAATAAAGCTTACTATAAACGAGGATTATCAATGACAAAAATTTTCACGGATCACCAGGAGCGTTGGCTTACAGGTATCGGCCTGCTCGCACTTGTCGGCTTCATCGGCTGGATCGACTCTTTCTTTGTAATGTGGGCCTTTCTCGGTGTCATTTACATTTTTGCCTTTTATGAAGCAATGAAACTTTTCAAACTGGCCGGGCCTTCCGCTTATTTCTGGGCGATCATCTTGTGGATATTTGCCTATTTCTACCCTAATCCTGATGACCTTTTCTTTCTTATCGCTATTATTTTCGGGGCTTCCCTGGCCTACTTCCACAACTTTGACAAGAGACTTCTGCTGCCTTTCCTTTACCCGGTAAGCGGCATACTCTTTTTCCTTATCATTTATGAAGATTATGGCATTCAGGCAATGTTCTGGCTTCTTGTGACAGTTGCCTTGACAGATGTAGGTGCATTCTTTACCGGTAAAGCCATAGGCAGAACCAAATTTTCAGATACCTCCCCGAACAAAACCATCGAGGGTGTGATCGGAGGAGTTCTTGTTGCAACCCTTATCGGTACCTATGCAGGCCTTTTCATTGCACCGTTCTGGACAGCACTGATCGTGACATTTGTTACCTCTCTGGCATCGGTATTCGGAGATCTGTTTGAATCCTACCTCAAGCGTGAAGCAGGGGTAAAAGATTCCGGTGATCTTCTTCCCGGTCACGGAGGGATCCTTGACAGAATAGACGGATACCTGTTCGGTGCACCTATGATGATCATTGCTTTACGTGCATTTTTATAATCCATGTCAAGCATAGTCCTACTCGGTTCTACCGGTTCCATTGGGGTCAATACGCTTATCATTGCACAGCGTTACAACATTCAAATAGAGGCACTTGTTGCAGGCAGCAACATTGAGCTTCTGAATGCACAGATCAAAACCCATAATCCCGAAGTCGTTGCGATTGCAAATGAAGAAGACAGACACAAAGTGGATCATTCAAATGTACTTTGCGGCAAAGAGGGCATTCTCCAGCTGATAGAGAATGCTGCAAGCAACACCATTGTCAATGCACTGGTAGGGTATGCCGGTCTCGCACCGACACTCAAAGCCACAAGCCTCGGGAAAAGAGTGGCACTGGCCAATAAAGAGTCTCTGGTCGTTGCCGGTGAATTCATTGATATGTCCCTTATCACCCCTATTGATTCTGAACATTTCGGGCTCTGGTACCTGATGAACGAACGTCCTGTTTCCAAACTTTACATCACAGCAAGCGGCGGTGCTTTCAGAGAGTGGGAACTTGAAAAGATGAAAGATGCCACCTTCTCAGATGCACTCAAACATCCGAACTGGTCCATGGGAAACAAGATCACCATAGATTCAGCGACCATGACCAATAAACTTTTTGAACTGCTTGAAGCAAAATGGCTTTTCGATACATCCAATATTGATGCGGTCATAGAGAAAAAATCCATTATTCATGCACTGGCAGAGTTCAAAGACGGATCGACCACTGCGCACTTTGCAGGCGTTGATATGAAACTGCCGATCGCCTTTGCACTTCGGGGAGAAGTAGAAGAAGAGATCCTGCCACCCACTGATCTACTAAGTATCGGTACTTTAGAGTTTTTACCTATTGAAGCAGCACGTTACCCCATCTGGAATATTAAAGAACATATTCTCAAAAAACCGCATCTGGGTGTGGTCATCAATGCCGCCAATGAAGTTGCCATTGAAGCTTTTCAGAAAGAAAAATGTTCCTTTTTCGGAATGAGTGATATGGTCTTGGATGCCTATCAGAAATTTGAAGATGTCAAAGCTGCCAATATCACAGAGATCATTGAGATCGACAGAGAGGTCAGAGCCTATGTCACAGCACGATAAAGTTCTCATTTTACATGGATGGGGCGGTTCAGATACCCCTCACTGGCAGGCCGAATTGGCAGCAGAAATTGCAAAGAACTACGGTACGGTATCTTTCCCTCTGCTGGACAACTGCCATTTTCCATCCAAGAACCGATGGGTCAAGCAGGTCAAAGCCGTTTTGGAAGACTTTAAACCGGACACTGTTGTCCGCCACTCCTTGGCCAATACGCTGTGGTTTTGGCTCTGTGAAGAAGATATTACTCCGGTAAAAAGACTCTTTATGGTCTCTCCCCCAAGCCTGAATACCGAAGAATCAACGATCAAAACTTTTTTCCCTTGTGAAATGCCG
>CAZCBU010000329.1:0-2995 GCA_964496995.1 uncultured Sulfurovum sp. | reverse complement strand
GCGACAGGTGCTGCGGCACAGGATCTCATCGATGCAGGAGCGGACGGTGTCAAAGTCGGTATCGGACCAGGGTCTATCTGTACAACCCGTATTGTAGCAGGTGTGGGGGTTCCCCAGATCTCTGCGATCGATGAAGTGGCTGAAGTAGCGAACAAAGCCGGTGTACCGGTCATTGCGGACGGTGGTATCAAATACTCCGGTGATGTAGCAAAAGCACTTGCAGTAGGCGGTTCCTGTGTTATGCTTGGTTCTGCACTGGCAGGTACGTATGAAGCACCGGGTGAGATGATCCTCTTCAACGGCAGACAGTTCAAAGAATACAGAGGTATGGGAAGCATCGGTGCGATGACCAAAGGAAGTACAGACCGTTATTTCCAGGAAGGAACAGCAGCAGATAAACTGGTTCCTGAAGGGATCGAAGGCCGTGTTCCTTACAGAGGTAAGATCTCAGATGTCGTACACCAGATGATCGGTGGACTTAGATCCTCTATGGGGTATTGCGGTTCAGAAAGTATCAAAGCATTCTGGGAAAAAGCGGAATTTGTCGAGATCACATCGGCAGGGCTGAAAGAATCTCACGTACATGATGTGACGATTACCAAAGAATCACCAAACTATCACTCATAATTTTTTATAAAAACTTAATACTTTTTCTTGTTACACCTTTAAAAAGGTGTAACCTGTCTAAATTCATCATTCTTACTATAACTTCAAGCAATCACAAGCTATAATTTACAACATTTTATTACCAAGGAACTCTAATGCATGAACAAACACTAGCTATCCACGCAGGATATGACAAAGACGCTATGGGAACTATGGCCGTACCTATCTATCAGACGACAGCGTATGAATTTAGAGATACCGAACACGCGGCAAATCTTTTTGCATTGAAAGAACTTGGGAATATCTATACTCGTTTAATGAACCCGACAACGGATGTATTTGAAAAGCGTTTTGCTGCCCTTGAAGGCGGTGCTGCGGCGATCGGGACTGCTTCGGGAATGGCGGCGATCTTTTATGCCATTGCCAATGTTGCTGAAGCGGGTGACAATATTGTGGTAGCAAAGCAGGTCTATGGCGGGACAACCACTTTGACGGGACATACGATTAAACGTTTTGGTATCGAGACACGGTATTTTAATGTGAATAACCCTTCTGAGATCGAAGCTTTGATCGATGAAAAAACGAAGATCATCATTTTTGAGAGTATTACGAATCCGAGTATCGATGTGCCTGATTTTGATGCTATTGTGGCGATTGCGAACAGACACAATATTTTAACTTGTGTAGACAATACGGTTGCTACCCCTATTTTATGTAAACCTTTTGAATATGGTGTGGATATCGTAGTGCACAGTACCAGTAAATATACTACGGGACAGGGGCTTGCCTTGGGCGGTATATTGATCGAGCGTAATGATCTGGTAGAAAAGATCAAAGGCAATGCAAGATACAGTCACTTTAATGAGCCTGATGAGAGTTATCATGGGCTTGTCTATTCTGATCTCCCACTTCCACTATTTACTCTGAGAGTCAGACTGGCACTGATGCGAGACCTTGGGGCAACACCGGCTCCGTTCAACTCCTGGTTGAATATTCAGGGCCTGGAGACATTGCCTTTGCGTATGAAGCAGCACTCTGCTTCTGCCTTGGAGATCGCAGAATTCCTTGAAGCGCATCCAAAAGTAAACAAAGTGAATTACCCGGGTCTAACTTCAGATGTGAATCATGCAAATGCACAGAAGTATCTCAAAGGAGGGTATAGCGGATTGCTCTCTTTTGAAGTTTCAGATAAAGAGACGGCACAGAAGATCGCAGACTCTACGGATATTTTTGCTGTGGTGGTGAACATTGGTGACTCTAAATCGATCATTACCCATCCTGCGAGTACAACACACCAGCAGCTCTCAGCACAGGAGCTGATAGATGCAGGAGTACCCGGAGGGCTGGTCAGACTGAGTGTCGGGCTTGAAGATACTCGAGATCTTATTGATGATCTTGCTAAAGCATTGGATACATAATCTATTAAGTGGCAAAAGAAAATTTGCATTGGTAGGGTGCTGTCTCCCGACAGCACCAATCACTTAATTGGAAATCAAATTCAACATACATGAGAGAACATTGAGATTTTGCAATAAATCAATATTTATAACACCCTTCATGCCTATTGGTGTTGTGAGGGCACAACACCCTACAGAAGCTAAAGCGCAAATACGATAAAATACAACGATTAAATCCAAGCACAAAAGTACTTTATGAAACTTGAAACCAAAGTAGCACACTTCTCATCACCGCTTTACCTTGAGAGTGGCCGTATTTTAGAACCATATGAGATCGCCTATGAAACCTATGGTGAGCTGAATGAAGATAAAAGTAATGTGATACTGGTTTGTCACGCACTTTCCGGTTCCCATCATGCGGCAGGTACGTATGATGGGGATACAAAAGCAGGTTGGTGGGATGGTCTCATTGGTGATGGCAAAACCATAGACACCACAAAATACTTTGTGATCTGTACCAATGTGGTGAGCTCCTGTTTTGGTTCAACCGGGCCTATGAGTCCAAACTACCCGAGTGAAGACCCTTACCGGCTGAAATTTCCTGTTGTGACCATTAAAGATATGACCAGAGCACAGATGCAGCTGCTCTCTTCTCTTGGCATTTACCATCTTAAAGCTGTTATCGGTGGTTCAATGGGAGGTATGCAAGCACTGCAGTTTGCTGTAGATTACCCGAATCTTGCAGACCATATTATCTCTCTGGCTGCGACTTATGCGACAAGACCATGGACCATTGGTTTCAATAAGGTGGCGGTAGAAGCAATACGGAGAGATCCCAGATTTAAACACGGGAACTATGATAAAGATGATTTCAGGGAAGAGGGACTGGACGGTTTGGCCATAGGAAGGATCGCCGGTCATATCTCTTACCTCTCTCCTTATTCCATGGATGAGAAATTTGGCAGGAATTATGTCAATAATGATGGGCTTTT
>CAZCBU010000328.1:0-6141 GCA_964496995.1 uncultured Sulfurovum sp. | reverse complement strand
ACCTGTTACAAGGGTTACATGACAATCTTCCGGACCGGTCCCGCTTGCTCCCACCAATCTGCCGAATTTTCGTGCTTCGATATAGTGTATGTCATTATCTTCTGTTCTCGCACTTCCAAAGACAACGATGGTATATTCAATACCTTCTTCTTTCATTCTTTCTTCAGCTTTCAGGTAGTCAACCTCAAGTCTTAAACCTCTGGCAGCATCAGAATAATAAAAGTTCAGATCATCTTCTGTAATTCTATATTTGTCATGATCGAATATTGTCTCTTTGTACGGGTTCATCTTCTTTCCTTGTCAGTATCTTCTGTATGCTAACGTAATAATGATATAATTAAATTTATTAATTTATTATTTCATTAAAAAGGTGCTAGATGCAGAAAAATATAGCCATACTCTGTTCAGGAGGCGACGTTTCAGGAATGAATGCCGCATTGAAACGTTTTGTTGAATACAGTTTTGCAAAGGGAATGACCCCGTATTTTGTTGAAAACGGGTATGAAGGTCTCATTGACAACCAGATATATAAGGCAGGATACAGTGATGTAGCCGGGATCATTGTGCGTGGTGGTACAAAGATCCACACTTCACGCTCTATACGCTTTAAAGAAGCTTCCTACCGTAAGCAAGCCATAGAAAACATGAAAGCACTGAATATTTCTTACCTGCTGGTATTGGGCGGTGACGGGTCATTCAAAGGGATGCAAAAGCTTTGTGATGAGAGTGAGGGGATAGCTGTTGCCGGAATTCCTTCCACCATCGATAATGATATCGCCGGAACAGAGTATTGTCTGGGTGTTGATACTGCACTTAATATAATTAAATCAGCAGTTGATTCCATAAGAGATACCGCCTCTTCTTTCAGGAGAGCATTTGTGATAGAAACTATGGGAAGAAACTGCGGTTATCTTGCACTGGTTTCGGCATTGACATCAGGGGCAGAGATGTGTCTGATCCCGGAGATCCCTTATGATCTTGAGAGTTACAAAAAGATCTTTCAAAGACAGATACAGGAGGGAAGGGGATATTTCATCGCATTTACTGCAGAAGCACTGCATAACACACAGGAGATCCAAAAATGGTTTGAAGCAGAAGTGGGTATTGAATCGAGGTATATGGTCTTAGGTCATATGCAGCGTGGCGGAAATCCTACAGTACATGACCGGCTGATGGCATTTCACTTTGTAACACATGCCATTGACGGTTTGCTTGAAGGCAGAAAGAGTTCAGTGGTCTGCTATAACTTTGGCGGATTCGGATATAAGAACATTGAGGATGTTGCATTTAAAACTTCTAAAATATGTCCGGATCTTTTGAAACTGGGTGCGGAGTATGGGCGGGATATATAGCTATATTCCGATCTTCTTTCCATGAAATGACTACACAGATATTACATACTTTCTCTTTAGAATAAAATACAAAACTTTTTTTAAGGAGCTGTTATGACACATATATTAATGAATTTGCCCTTTGATGAAAATGCTTTGGAACCCTTTATTTCAAAAGAGACCATGCAGTATCATCATGGTAAACACCATGCGGGCTATGTCAATAAATTAAATACCCTGATCAGTGATACACCCTATGAAGATATGGTACTCGAAGAGATCATTAAACAGTCGGACGGCGGCATCTTCAACAATGCTTCCCAGGTTTATAATCATGACCATTATTTCAAGGGGATGAGTAAAGAGAAGAGTGATCCTTCAGAAATGCTATTGGAACGGATAGATCGTGATTTTGCTTCAATAGAAGAATTTAAAACACTTTTTCTTGATACTGCTGTAAATCTTTTTGGTGCAGGATGGGTATGGCTTTGTATAAATAAAGAGGGTAAGATGATCATTGAATCATATTCCAATGCAGACAATCCTCTTCTCTATGGATACACACCTCTACTGACCTGTGATGTCTGGGAACATGCCTATTATATAGATTATAGAAATGAAAGGGCAGCGTATCTGGAAAAGTGGTGGGAACTGATCAATTGGGATTTTGTTTCAACGAATCTGGCAAACTATCAGTATATTGAATTTCCATGTGATGAGTATAGTGGGGCATGCGATTTTAAAGAAGAACAGTAGCTTCTTCTTTAAATAGTATGTAGTATTCGTTACTTTTCAGTATGGATCAAATACAGATTTCCTGTTTGATCTTCTCCTGGTTAAGCTTTTTTATAAGCTTTGTCGAGAGTTCTCCATAGTGTTCTTCATCCAAGTTCAATTTTGTCTGTACTTCATTCACCGGGGTTTCATTTGCCCAGGCTTTAAGTAGTTTCAACTCTTTTTTTGTAAGTTTTACTTTTAAAACAGCCAAAAGTTCTTCTTCGTCTTTTAGCGGATTAACCAGCTTTTTAATGTGTTTTTCTATCTCTTGTGTTAATGTTGACAATTTTATTCCTATGTATTTATTTTGTTAAATTTAAAATGAGCACGTATCCGATACCTGCTAAAAGTATGGTACCAAAAAGATTTAGTGCCATGTTGATGAATGCATGCACATAATCACCTGATTCAAGCAGAAAAAAACTTTCTATGGCAAAGGTAGAGTAAGTGGTCAATGCACCCAATATTCCTGTCACCATAAAGGTTTTAAGGTGAGGGGAGAGTGAAGTATTCAAATGAAAATAGGCAAAAAGCATACCAATGATGAATGAACCCAGAAAGTTGACGACCAAAGTCCCTAAAGGCAGAGCATGAATAAAACTTCTATTCACCGCACCATTGATAAGCAGTCTCAGCGTGGCACCGATGGCACCGCCGCTAGCGACTGCGATGAGTGTTAGCATATTCATCATCAATACCTTTCTGCATCGTTTCATGGAGTGTGTCAAACCAGTCTTCATCTGCAACTGAAACATCTATCGTTGGCAGAAATTTATAGTGAACCGTACCGCTGTGCCCCGTTCTGTCATGTTCATTCAAGACCCATTTGCTTCCTGTAATGATCACCGGCTGTACTTTTAATTTGAGCTTTTTTGCTATCATGTTCGTACCCTGTTTGAAGGGAAGCAGTTTTTGTTCTTTTGCTCTGGTCCCTTCCGGGAAAATAGCAATAGCCCTGTCTGTTTCAGTTACTGTTTTTTTGACATCTTTCATCAGTTTGATCAATCCGGCTTTGTTTCCCCTGTCAAGTGAGATCATATCACCGAAACGCAGCAGATACCCAAACCAGGGTGTCTCAAAAAGTTCTTTTTTTGCCACCCATTTAAGATGATTGCTCTGCAAGGCTTCCATACCGACAATATCAATGATACCCTGGTGGTTCATCACAATCATATCTGCTTCAGGATCCATTTCTCCCTCTTGAGCAAGTTTTGCACCCATGAGGAATATTGTGACCTTGTTCAGTTTATGCATGATCGTACCTTTATGTTTACGGAAGATCATAATAGCAGGGATCATAAAAACAGCAGTGATGAATGAGATGACAAAGGCACCCCAGTAAAATCTAATTTTCGCAAATATCTTCATTTTTTATCCATCCGACAATTCCTTTTTTATACTCGATCTTCTTATAGTCACCTCGTTCACCCAGTAACATCGTATGCAGCTTTTCATCTATTTTTGTACTCACTGTACTGGTTGCAGTAGGTAGAATGAATAGAGGTGCTCCCTGTTTGATACAGATCTTTTTATGCGGAATATATAAAGTTAAAAGTGTAATAAGAGAAATAACACCCAGTACAAGATAAAAGAAATCCCTTTTAAGAAGAAACATTAAAAAGAAAAAACCTACCAGGAACATGAAGGTATATTTTTTCAGGAGTTCAAAACTGTCTTCCTGAGGATTCAGATCTGTCTGTGTTGTCACAGTCGTGTCTTTCAGTTCAATTGGGATTTGAAGATAAACATACTGTTTTTTGATCGTATTGAAGTAAGTAAATTTCATATGCTTTTGTGAAGCAGGAAGTACAAAATAGAACTCAGCGACCACTTTGGCATTTTCTCTTTTTACATGTTCAATACCTGATTCCAGTACATTATTCAGATACATATCTTCAAGGTTGGCTTCAAAGGCTTCAATACTGAGTGTGACCAGGTGATTTTCCTCATCATAATTGGAAACCTGGGAATTCTCTATTTTCATATCTGCCGCAAGTACGCCACAAAAATCTTCCCGTGTTTTCAGAGAGGCTAAAAAAACGGTGTGGTGTTCAAGTGTGAACTCTTCATGGCCACTCTGAATATAGAGTCTCGGGATCTGTACATCAACTTTTCCTGCTTTAAAATAAAAGGTATAGAAGCTGTCATTCCCGTTATGTATCGACAAGGGTTTGTCTGATATAGGCTGTGTTTCACTTACAATGTCAAATGTAAATTCGGGTACGGTTTCACTGCATTCTGAAACACAGATCACGGTCACAGGAAAGACCTGGTTTTCATAGACATTTTTTGGGATATAGCTGTATTTATATTCGCTTTTGGCAGAAAGTAGGGTTGTAAAGCTTACAATGAGTCCTAAAAAAAGCCATAAAAAGCGAAAAGAGGGCATTAGGCTTCAAAGCCTTTGAGCATACGCAGTCCATCTTCAGATCCCAGGATCGCTTCCAATGCACGTTCAGGGTGAGGCATAAGCCCAAAAACATTTTTAGCTGCATTGCATACACCGGCAATGGAAGTGACAGAACCGTTAACGACCACCGGCTCTCCTTTTGCATCAGAATAACGAAGCAGTATCTGTTCATTCTCCTCAAGTTCTTTGAAACCCTCATCATCAATGTAGTAATTTCCATCTGCATGGGCAATAGGGATATTCAGCACTTCACCTTTTTCACATTGATTCAAAAATGCATTGTCATTGTTGATGACACAAAGGTTCTGGTGTTTAGAGATGAAATGCAGGTTGTTGTTACGTTTCAATGCTCCCGGAAGCAGACCTGCTTCTGTAAGGATCTGAAAACCGTTACAGATACCAAGTACTTTTCCACCGTCATTCGCATAACTTTGTACCGCTTTCATTACAGGAGAAAATCTTGCAATAGATCCTGAGCGCAGGTAGTCACCGTAAGAGAAACCGCCAGGTACAACGACAAGATCAATGTCAGTAGGAAGTGTTTCATTTTCATGCCATACAAGCTCTGTAGTATGACCCAGCTTTTCAAATGCATACTGGGTATCAAACTCACAGTTTGTCCCGGGAAATCTTAATACTGCTACTTTCATCTTAGTTGATCTCTATAGTATAATCTTCGATCACGGTGTTCGCAAGAAGTGTTTCACACATCTCTTTGACTTCTGCTTCTGCTGATGCTCTGTCATCAGTGTCCAGTTTGATGATGATCTGTTTACCTATACGGACATCTGATATACCTGCAAATCCAAGTGAATCAAGTGCATGGTGGGCTGCTTTCCCCTGCGGGTCAAGTACACCTTCTTTTAAAAATACGTTTACTATCGCTGTCATGTTTTTTCCTTTTATCTGTTTTTAATTCTGTCAAGTACCATTTTGTAGGCTTCCGTCAATCCACCCAGGCCCTGTCTGAATCTGTCTTTATCAAGTTTTTCATCGGTTTTTGCATCCCAGAGTCTGAAGTTGTCAGGAGAGAGTTCATCAATCAGGATGATGTTTCCGTTAACGTCTCTACCGAATTCAAGTTTGAAGTCTACGACCTTAATGTCAAGTTTTGCATAGAAATCTGAAAGGATAGTGTTGATACGACGTGCCATATATCTGATATAGTCAAGTTCAGATGTGTCATTGACCAGATTTAGGATCAGACAGTGCTGGTCGTTGAGTTTCGGGTCACCAAGTTCATCATTCTTATAGTCAAATTCCACAAGGGTGAACGGCAAGACCGTTTTATCCGGAATACCAAGGTTTTTGCTCAAAGACCCAGTTGCGATGTTTCTTACGATCACTTCTATGTAGATCACTTCCGCTTTTTTATTAAGCATATGGTTCTCATCCAGCATTTCCACGAAGTGCGTTGGGATACCTTTTTCATTGAGGTATTTGAACAGTTCTGTCGAGATCTCGTTGTTAAGAGCGCCTTTGCCTTCTTCACTGGACTTCTTTTCACCATTGAATGCTGTCAGGTCATCTTTGAATTCAGAGATGTAGAGTTCAGGATATTCTGTGGTCCAGATCTTCTTTGCTTTCCCTTCATAAACCAAATCCTGTTTTACAAGCGTGTCT
>CAZCBU010000327.1:0-3867 GCA_964496995.1 uncultured Sulfurovum sp. | reverse complement strand
TTCCAGGGTCTCTGATCCTACTGCTTCAATATCATAGTTTTTTGCGAGCTCCAAAAGTCTTTGATTGTTCGCCCCGATAGTATAGAGTGTCAGGTTCAATGGCTGCATAACGGCAAAGAGCGGGTTGAGGTCGACCCCTTTGTCGTCGCCTCCCAGGATGAGGTGGATATGTTTGTCCGCATATCCTTTTACTGCCTGGAGTGTGGCATCCAGGTTGGTTGCTTTTGAGTCATTGACCCAGAGACGGCCTTTGCTGTCTTTAAGCTCCTCCTGTCTGTGTGCATCACGTTTGAAATCATTGAGCAGTGCATAATCTGTTTCATCAAAAAGGACTTTTGTGATGGCAAGCGCAAGCAGGGCATCTTGTAAAAAAGCACCTTTGTAGTTGAGCTTGGATGCATCCAGGGTGAAGTAGTCACACAAAAAAGCATCGCTGTCATACTCTACCACATAGGCATCTGTCTTTGGAAGGTTGAGTCCTTTGGGTACCAATGCAAGCTCTCCCTCTTTCATGGTGAGCAAAGGTCTTAGTTTGTCTGCTTCATACTGTTCCGCGGTACCATGCCAGTCCAGATGGTCCGGAGTAATAGGGAGAAGCAGGTAAATGTCCGGTGATGCCGTATGGGTATGATGCAGGGTGTAGGAACTTGATTCCAAAACCCAGATAGGGGCATTGGTATCGAGATCTGCGAGAGGTGTTCCTATGTTCCCACCACTTAGTGCACCCTTTTTTTCCAAAAGGTGTGTCAGCATCTGTGTCGTGGTCGTTTTCCCGTTGGTACCACTTATCCAAATCGTAAAGGGTTTTTTGGCTTCTGTAGGGTGCTGTGTCCCTACAGCTTCATGACTTTGACCAAGAAAATAGTCATATTCGCTTAAAAGATGTTTTGCTTTTTTCAGAAGAGGATGATCCGGTTTTAAACTTGGAGTGGTAACTTCAAGTTCACTCTTTTCAGGGTCGAACATACTGGAAGGAAAAATATTATTTCCTTGTTCGTCAATATAGGGCTCTTGACACTTGTCATCAAAAAAAGTACAGCCGCCACCCAGTTTTCTGGCAATGGCTTTCGTGGTGAGTCCGTAACCGAAGAGAGTTGGTTTCATCTTATCTTATCTTAAATGTGATGAGTGCGAGAATATTGGTGATAAAAGCGATCATCCAGAAACGAATGATGATTTTATTTTCCGCCCACTCTTTAAGTTCAAAATGGTGGTGAATTGGTGCCATACGGAAGATACGTTTTTTACGCAGTTTGTAAGAGCCGACCTGCAGAATGACGGAAACTGTTTCCATGACAAAAACAAAACCGATAAGCAGCAGCAGGAATTCACTTTTTCCAAGGATAGACAGGTATGCCAGAAAACCACCAATGGCAAGGCTTCCCGTGTCTCCCATGAAGATCTCGGCAGGGTAACAGTTGTACCAGAGAAAGCCCAAGAGTGCTCCGGCAAGTCCAAAAGCAAGAACCATGAGCTCTCCGACACCATTGATATGTGGTACCAGCAGGTAATTAGCAGCCAGTGCATGCCCGGTAATGTAAACAATGGCACCCAATGAGAAAAGTGCAGTAATGGAAGGTACGGTCGCTAAACCATCCAGACCGTCAGTAAGGTTCACTGCATTGGTCGTGGCAAGGAACATCACCACCCAAAAAGGGATAGCAAAGTAACCCATGTCAAAGAGAGGTGTTTTGACAAAAGGTACATAAAGTTCTGTGGGAAAGCCTACATAGATCAAAAGTCCTGTTGCCATAACTGCTACAACAGCCTGTAATGCCATCTTCTGTCTGGGAGTAAGCCCTTCGAGATTGTCCCCCGAGAGGACCTTCCCCACATCATCCTTGAATCCTACCAGACCAAAACCGACAAGGGTAATGAGCCCTCCCCAGACATAGGGGTTTGCCAGGTCAATGACAATAAAAGCAGAGATAATGGTAGCCAAAAGGAAGACCGCACCACCCATGGTAGGGGTGCTTCCTTTGTTCGCATGTGCTGCAACATATTTGCTGATGGGCTGATTCGCATTTTTAGAGATGGCCCATACCAGGTATCTCGGCATAAGTATAAGGACAAGCAGGAAAGCCAGGAGAAAGGCAAGTCCGGCACGTATGGAGATATATCCGAAAAGGTGCATATGGAGCAGGTTGTTGAGTTCATATACCATGGGAATCTTTCTTGATTGTATTTAAAGGAGTATTCTACTATTATTTCAATTAAAAGACACGAAGAGATAAAAGTATGAACATTCAAAAAACAATCTTAATTATCACCGATGGTATAGGATATAAACAGGAGAGTGCCTGCAATGCCTTTAAAGATGCGACAAAACCGACTTATGACAAGTTGTTTGAAACGGCTCCCCATACACTTATCTCCACGCATGGTTTGAGTGTAGGTCTGCCTGAAGGGCAGATGGGAAATTCTGAAGTGGGGCATATGACCATCGGTTCGGGTCGTATTTTGTATCAGGACCTGGTCAAGATATCTCTGGCGCTTGAAGACGGGAGTATCAATGACAATAGTGTCATTGCTGAGATCATGAAAAAAAGTGAACGTTTGCATTTGATCGGACTGCTCAGTGACGGGGGTGTTCACTCGCATATTGAACATATTATCGGTTTTGCCAAATTGGCAAAATCCAGAGGTCAAAAGGTGTTTTTACACTTGATCACGGATGGCAGAGATGTTAGTCCGACCTCTGCAAAAACCTATCTTGAACAGATCGAAAAAATTTGTGATGAAGATATTGTTATTGCTACGATCGGCGGGCGTTTTTATACGATGGACAGAGACAACCGTTGGGAGAGGGTGGAAAAAGGATACAGAGCGATCGCCGAAGCAATACCTTCTACCGGCTTGTCTCCTGAAGCATATGTGGATACATCGTATGCCAAAAATGAAACAGATGAGTTCATTGAACCTGTGGCATTTGAGGGATATGAGGGATTAAAAGAGGGGGATGCCGTGATCGTTGCCAATTTCCGTTCGGACAGGGTCAGAGAGATCACTACTGCCCTGGGCGATGAAACATTTTCTGCATTTGAACGGGACTATATACCTTTGCATATTGCAACGATGACACAGTATGATGCTTCTTTTCCCTTCCCTGTGATCTTTCCGAAAAAAGCACCTGAACATACCTTGGCAGAAGCCATCTCAGCTGCAGGTTTGAGGCAACTGCATACTGCAGAGACGGAGAAGTATGCCCATGTAACCTTCTTCCTGAATGGTGGGATAGAAGAACCGATGATCGGTGAAAGCCGTGTGCTTATTCCCAGTCCGGATGTAAAAACCTATGATATGAAGCCTGAAATGTCCGCACCGGAAGTGGGGGAGGCGGTACGCAAAGCGATGGATGAAGCCTATGAGTTCATTGTTGTGAACTTTGCCAATGGTGATATGGTCGGGCATACCGGAAATTATGATGCTGCAAGGGTTGCGGTGAATGTTGTTGACAATGAGCTTGGACGTATTATAGAAAAAGCCAAAGCAGAGGGGTATGCGATCGTATTGACCTCAGACCACGGCAACTGTGAAGAGATGTGTGACGGAGAGGGGCATACCCTGACGAATCATACCGTTGGTGAAGTATGGTGTTTTGTCCTTGCAGAAGGCATTACAGAACTGAAAGAGGGTGGTGGTCTGAACAATGTCGCACCTACGGTTTTGGCACTTATGGGACTTGAAATACCCGAAGAGATGGATGAATCACTTCTCAAATAGTACAGAGAAGAATGTTTTAGCATTTTTTTTTACATTGTGGTACAATAAAGTCAAACTAAATTGAATTTAGGTGGTTTGTTATGGAAAAGAAAATAAAAGAGTCAGTAGGAACACTGCTGGCGCATATTATTAAAATAGACAACA
>CAZCBU010000326.1:0-3490 GCA_964496995.1 uncultured Sulfurovum sp. | reverse complement strand
ACTCTCATTGAGTTCACTCTAAGTGGATTGATCCCGAAGAACTCTTTGAAAACTTCTTTAAGACCGTTTTTAGTCATTCTTGGAGTTGTTTGAACTACGATGACACCCTCTTCCTGAAGAGCCAAACTCTTCTCTGTATACATAATTGATTTAATATCTGTAATATCTGCCATCTTAAGCCTCTTTAGTCAATTTATCAAATATTGCTTTTTCGATCACAATTGAGTGATACGCAGCAGCAAGATAAGCATTAAGCTCATTTGATTCAATAAGGTATGCGTTTTGAAGATTTCTGAATGCTAAGAAAGTCTTATCATCGATCATCTCTTTTACTACAAGTACATCTCTTTGCTCAAGACCGTTTACAAATGCCAAAGCATCTTTTGTTTTACCAGATTCAATAGCGATATTATCAACAACGAATAGTCTTTCATTTGCTGCCATCTCTGCCAGTGCGTGGTAAAGCGCAAGCTTCTTTTGCTTTTTGTTTACTTTCTGATCATAGTTTTTGTTTGTGCTTGGTCCGAATGCAACACCACCACCTACAAATATAGGAGATCTTAATGAACCTGCTCTTGCACGTCCTCCACCTTTTTGAGCCCATGGTTTTTTACCACCACCGCTTACCGCAGATCTGTTCTTGGTTTGAGCAGTATTTGCCCTAAGTCCAGCTGCATATGCTTTACAATATAAGTAAAGGTTGTGCGGGTGAACTTCCAAGAATGCTGCCGGAAGGTCTGTTGTTTTAATTACTGTTGTTTTCATTATTTAACTATCCTTACCAATCCTCTGGCACCATTGTGACCAGGAATTGAACCTTTTAATACTAAGATACCGTTTTCAGCATCGAATGACACAACGTCATTTTTTACAGTCACTTGAGAGTTACCGTAATGACCAGGCATTTTCTTGCCAGGCATTACACGACCAGGCCACTCGGCGTTACCGATTGAACCGATTCTTCTACCAAATCTGTGTCCGTGTGAACCAGGTCCACCACCAAAGTTGTGACGCTTCATACCACCGGCAAAACCTCTACCTTTAGTATTTAATGAAGTTTTAACTACTGCAGTTTCAGCAAGGATCGCAGGGTTAAGATCACCCGCTTCAGTACCTTCTGCTACTTCAATTGTCATAAATTTGTTGAACTCTTTAGAAACACCGTATTTAGTCTGCTGACCTTCGATGCTCTTGTTCAATTTTTTGCTTGAGTTATATGCAACAAGTGCTTTTCCGTCTTCTTTCACTTCACAAACTTTCGTTTCAACGACTTTAAGAAGTGTAACTGGAACACTTGGTACATCAACAGTTCTGCTCATACCAATTTTTTCTACGATAAATTCCATTCTCTACTCCTACTTGTCCATTGATCTGATTTCAACTTCGATCTCAGGCGCAAGATCCAACTTCATAAGTGAATCGATTGTGTCTGAAGTTGCCGAAACGATGTCGATCATTCTTCCGTGAATTCTGATCTCAAACTGCTCACGTGCATCTTTGTTTACGTGTGGCGATTTAAGAACAGTATAACGCTTCAATTTAGTTGGCATTGGAATTGGCCCTCTAATCTCTGCACCTGTACGTTTAACTGCATCAACGATAGCAGCAACTGATCTGTCTAACACTCTGTGATCGTAAGCTTTAAGCTTTAATCTAATTTTTTCCATATTTTACCTTTAAAGAACTCGTTAGCATGGCAAAGCCAAGGTGCCTAAAACACAGGGTTTGAACCCTCTAACATAAATTTAGGAACGCGAATTATACCCAATATTTTTTAAACATGCAATACTTTTCAGGGTCAAAAGGCTATAATTCATAAAATTATTTCCTTTTAATAAGGAAAGTTAAGGTCTTTTAGATGGAACTTTTATCCTATTTTCACAGTCATACACCAAATAACAGTTATTTTGTACCAAGAAAAACCTACCTGCCCGAGAAAGGAGATGTCAATCTCTACGGTCCAAGAGGTTGCGGGAAAAGCGCACTCATACTGGACTACATCAAAGCGTACACAGAAACAATCCTTTACATAGACCTGGAAGACCCCAATCTCATTCTTACTGCACTTGAGACACTCTCTTTGGATGCGTATATCAAAGAAGAAAATATCCATACCCTGATCCTGGACCACTATGAACCCGATATGCTTGAGTCTTACCCTTTAGTCTCACGTCTTATTGTCATTTCCCGTGTGCCTCTGTATGAAGAAAGGTTCATACCTCTTGACATGAAACCTCTGGACTACGAAGAGTTCCTCGCTTTTGAGCACAACAGCACAGCCACCTCAACCTTTAACCGTTTCTTGCGGGTAGGTACACTGCCCAATGTCGCCAAACCCGGGCAAGACATCATTTTGGAACACAAAGCATTTTTTCAACGCCAGTTTACTGCCAATGAGCAAAGCCTACTTCTCATCCTTTCACAGCATAACGGACAACTGCTCACCACCCATCAGATCTACACTTATGCAAAAGAGCATTTTCGTATTTCCAAAGATTTTGTCTATAGCACCATTAAAAGGTTTGAAGAAGAGGGGATCATTCACTTTATTGAAAATGCTGTGGCGAAAGGTGCAAAAAAAATGGTGCTCTACGATTTTGCCTTCACCAAATACCTCACATCACAGCAACCCTTCATCTCCCAGTTCGATACCATGCTTGCACTCTCACTCATCAAGCACAACATTCCCTTTAAATCCATGGGCATACACGGCTACATTACCCAGAACCATACCCTTATTATTCCGGCACCTTTTGACAGTGAGGAAGGATTCTGGGTCAAAGCGCAAAACAAATTCAATCTTTACCATAAACGCAATGTACAGAAAGTCATTGTGGTCACCGTGACCAATGCCTACAGCTTTTCGGTAGGTGATATTGACTTTGAGGCTCTTCCTTTCTATGAATGGACTGTTGTGAATGATGAAGAATAACCCGGATCTTAAGCAATCTTTGGCTAAAATTCCGATGCCTCTTTTCAGACCTGTGCAATGGTTCTGAGGGACAACGGGTCAGGATGGGAACATAGCAGCCCACCTCTCTTTACTGTGTGCCGCAGTAATCTGGGAAGAGGTACTTACATTTTATATCTTCACACAATAATCCAAAAATGATTGATTGCGTTTAAGATACTTATATTGATTGAGAGGTGTCCGAGTGGTCGAAGGTGCAGACCTGGAACGTCTGTGTGGGGTAACTCACCGAGGGTTCGAATCCCTTCCTCTCAGCCATAAAAACTATTAAATCATTCACAAACAACGGATACAACGCTACTTGATAGTTGCCTTAAGGTTTGATACTTTTGTACTTTGCTACCCTATTGCTACCCATTATTTAAAAAGTGTTGATTTTCTCCATGGCAAATCAAATAATAAATCTGACAATTTGAAATACTTTTAACACTGAATCTTAATGTCTGCTATCATTCAACCATGAATAAAGTTAAAACCATAATTGCCAGACTAAAAGATATCATTAGGCAACAACTTCAA
>CAZCBU010000325.1:0-3290 GCA_964496995.1 uncultured Sulfurovum sp. | reverse complement strand
GATTGTGGTATGCAACATGTTCGAAGGGGGGAATCTTCTTGCGATCATGAAGGGCGACATGAGTCTCTGTTCTATTGTTAAATAACCGTCCGGATTACAGTACAATACTCCGGCATAATGCAAACGGCAAAGCCGCCCTTTGGGGATGAGTACATTGTTTGTCGCATTACAGCGTAAATCTGTTTAGGTAGAGAAATAGATAAAAGATAAAAGGAATAAAATGAGAACAGAACAATTAACTGCAAAAGCACTGGAAAAAGTAAATTATGATAAATATCTTCTTGCAAACGGAGTAGGAAAAAGAGCAGAGAAAATAGCAAACGGTGCAGAGGTCCTTCTTGACTTCGATACAACAGGAATGAAATATACAGACATCGCACTTCAAGAGATCGCTGAAGGCAAGATCATTCTAAGCCTGGAGAGCTAAGTCACCTTGGATCTCAATCGCTTTAAAGAGATTCATACAGTAGAAGAGGCCGAGGCCCTTCTGTGGGAAGAAGTCCCTTCTCCCCTGCCTACCACCATAAAAGCTTTTGATCTGGCCATGACCGCACATGAGGGTCAAAAACGTAAAAGCGGTGAACCTTATATTATCCATCCTATTTTAGTTGCAGCCATTACCGCTGCATTTTCCGATGATGAGACCATGGTGCAGGCTGCGCTGCTTCATGATGTCGTGGAAGATACCTCTTATGATCTTGAAGATCTGTCACAACAGTTCGGTGAAGATGTTACCCATCTGGTCGAAGGCTTGACCAAGATCGTTGAGATCCGGGATGAAGAGTTGGCTGCTTCGGGTTCGAATGAAAGACTCATCAATTCAGCATTGACCTTTAGAAAAATGTTGATCGCTTCTATTAAAGATGTCCGTGTACTTGTGATAAAACTGTGCGACAGACTGCACAATATGCTGACACTGGAGGCTTTGGACTCTGATAAACAGAAACGTATAGCTGAAGAGACTTTGGTCGTGTATGCACCTATTGCACACAGACTTGGTATTTCGCGTTTGAAAAACCAATTGGAAGATCTGAGTTTTTACTATATCTACCCTGAAGACTATAAAAAGATCGATACCTATATCAAGAACAATGCCCAGAATCTACAGTTCAAACTGAACGCATTCATTCAAAAAGTTAAAAAAATGATCGTCCAGGACGGCTTTGACGAAGATGAATTTGAAATATTCGGCAGGGTGAAACATTACTATTCCATTTATCTTAAAATGCATAGAAAAGGGGTCAGTATTGAAGAAGTGCTGGATCTGCTTGCTGTACGTATCATCGTCAAGGAACCTACAGAGTGTTACCGGGTCTTAGGGGTGATGCACTTAGGGTTTACACCGCTTATTTCGCGTTTTAAAGACTATATTGCCGTACCTAAAGAGAATGGGTATAAGACCATACACACCACACTGTTCAACGATGAAGCGATCGTAGAGGCACAAATACGGACACTGCAAATGCACAGACTTGCAGAATACGGTGTTGCTGCACACTGGAAATACAAAGATGGCGGAGACGGTGTCAATCTTGAATGGCTTGAAAGTCTGCATTACCAGAATGATTCCATTGAGGAGTTTTATGAACTGGCGAAGAGTGATCTTTTTTTGGAAGATATTACAGTATTTTCTCCCAAAGGGGATTATTATACCCTTCCCAAAGGTTCTACCGCATTGGATTTCGCTTTTGCAATACATTCCGAGGTCGGTAAGAATGCGATTGATGCCCTGGTCAATAAACGGAGAGCTTCTCTGCTGACGGTCCTGAAAAACGGAGATATCGTAAAGATCATCAAAGACGATGTACCACACCTTCACTGTTCCTGGATGGATGCAGTGAAAACATCCAAAGCGCAGGATGGTATAAGAAGTATGTGCCGGGCAAGACTGAAAGAGTCAAATACGATCTCTGCCTATAATATTTTATCAACACTGTTCATGCAAAAGAGTTCTGCGATCAAAGAACTTACAGACAGTCTGGGCTTACATGAATCTATTTACAGATTGCCGGAACAGTTGGACTATTACAAAGATGTGATCCGTAAAGTCGCTGAGTATATCGGCGCAAAAGAGGTACGCTTTTGGGAGTTGCTGAAAAAAGGTTATAAGAAGCCCTATATCAAAGAACTGGATCATTTTAAATTTTTTCTGAACAGGCCACTGGATGGTGTAGAATTTGATTATTGCTGTCATCCCAAAGTCGGTGACCAGATCGTTGCATTTTATAAGGACAGTCAGGCTATTATACATCATAAATTATGCAAGAAAGCCTATGAGAAGATCCTGGCAGAAGAGCCGATGATCTATGTGAGCTGGAGTAATACAAAACTCTCCAAATACCGATTGATCATCTCTTTGCAGAACCAAAAAGGTATTTTGGCTGACCTGTTGGCGAAACTCTCATCACTGAATTTGAATGTGATTAGTATCGAATTGGGGATACACACTTCAGAGAGTGCGGAGTATTGTCAGATAGAAGTGGAAAGTGATGAGTCGAACAAAGTACTGCTTGCAAAGAAAATTTCACAAAAATTCAAATTGATAGAGATGATCAGTCTGGATGATGCATATAACAAATAAGGATAGAATAACATGGTAACACAAGCGTTAGAAGAGATACGTAGAGGTACGGCAGAAATCATAGATATGGAACGGATAGAGAAACTGGTTTCCAAATATTATGAGGATGGTACGACATATACGGTAAAAGCAGGGTTTGACCCTACCGGAGCAGATCTTCATCTTGGCCATACTGTACTTTTGCAAAAACTCAAAGTATTTCAAAATCATGGAGGGCGCATTCAGTTGCTCATTGGTGACTTTACGGCAATGATCGGTGATCCGACAGGCAAAAGTGAAACAAGGAAGATCCTTGATCGGACGACGATCCTTGAAAATGCACAGACCTATCAGGACCAGGTCTTCAATATACTCGATGAGAGTAAAACAGAAGTGGTATTCAACTCGACCTGGCTTGAAGCATTAGGTGCAGCGGGTATGGTTTCTTTGACAACCACATTCAATGTGGCACGTATGCTTGAACGTGATGACTTTGAAAAACGTTATAAAAGTGGTCAAAGTATCTCTATTTCCGAGTTCATCTATCCATTACTTCAAGGTTATGATTCTGTAGAGTTGAAGTCTGATATTGAAATAGGCGGGACAGATCAGAAATTCAACCTTCTGATGGGAAGACATCTTCAGCGTGCATATGAGATAGATAAAGAGCAGGCTGTATTGATGATGCCTATCCTTGAAGGGCTTGACGGTGTTCAGAAGATGAGCAAAT
>CAZCBU010000324.1:0-7164 GCA_964496995.1 uncultured Sulfurovum sp. | reverse complement strand
CAATGTTAAACGTATTTTATGCCGTCTGCATAAAATACATACTGTGAATGAAAAAAAACTCTGGGACCATGCTTATACTTTAGTAGATGAAGTAGACCCTTTTGAATATAACCAGGCCATGATGGATATTGGTGCCACTGTCTGTACGCCTAAAGACCCGTATTGCGAGATCTGTCCGCTTGAAAGTATCTGCCAGGGGAAAGAGGAACCCTCACGCTACCCTCTGAAGAAGAAAAGAGTCGTTCCCACACGTGAAGAGAAGGTAATGATCTCTGTGTATAATGACCAACTCTCCTTAAGCAAACGACGGGGAAAGTTTCTGCACGGTCTCTGGGGCTTCCCCTCTACAGAAGTCCCGCTCTGTGCTTCCGAATATATAGGGGAAGTGACCCATGTCTATACACATTTCAAACTTACCTGTAAAGTGTTTGTCTATGATGAGCTGGATCGTGAACAGGATCACTACTTTACTTTGAGTGAGATCAAAAAACTGGCTATTTCCAAAGTGGATGAAAAGATTGTTAAATTGTATTTAGATACAATATCAAAATTGTAGGGTCGGTTCACCGACCAAATAATAATGGTCGGTGAACCGACCCTACGGGTTGACCCGAATGATGCTACAGGATGCACTATGACAAAAGATGAAGAATTTGAACAGGCCATCACGAAAGTACTTGAACTTTTAGGCGAAAACCCACAACGAGAAGGTCTACTTAAAACACCCAGCCGTGTTGCCAAAGCATTGAAGTTTTTGACAGAAGGCTATGACCAAGACCCTGAAGAGATACTCAATCAGGCACTTTTCACGACATCGAACGATGAAATGGTTTTGGTACGTGACATTGAGTTCTATTCCATGTGCGAGCACCATATGCTGCCTATTATCGGTCGTGCCCATGTGGCGTACATTCCCGACGGTAAAGTGGTGGGACTCTCCAAGATACCGCGTATCGTCAACGTCTATGCCAGACGGCTGCAGATACAGGAACAGATGACAGAGCAGATCGCTGATGCCATTTTGGGAACCATCAGACCCAAAGGCGTAGCTGTAGTGATACATGCACGCCATATGTGCATGGAGATGAGAGGGGTACAGAAGATCAACTCTACCACCGTCTCTTCCGCATTGCGCGGACTTTTTAAACGTGATGAACGTACACGTAATGAATTTTACAATCTCATCAATACCCCAACACCTTCAAATTTTTAATTTTTCAATAACCAGGAGAGCGCTTTTTTTCTCTCTTTAAAGAATTTTGCTTCCCCTTTCATCAGGTGACTCATCATGGCAGTAGAGGCATCTTCCCAATTTTTATCTCCTACAATTGCCATTTTCTTAAAAGCATTGCGATGTTTGACACCAAATTTAAAATCATCCCATGCCGCCATAAATTCCCATCCTTTAAACTTTCTCATATCAACCAGTAGATCTGCCTCTATGCCCTTTGCTTTTTTTAAAGCTTTATCAACCATAGGTACAAAGATCTGATAATCCTCATGTGTTAACTTACCGATCATGGTGATCTCTATAAAAAGTCTTTTTTTGTTTCTTTTAATGGCGATACTGATCCCATGTTCTTTGATCACTTTTTTCATAAAAATACCTTTATATTGGTCTATCTTTTTCATTATAACACATTTTATGTTCTTGATTCAATTGATATATCAAAGGGTCTTAACCTAATTAGGAGTATAATCCTCCTCTTTATCGATTGTTTTTATGTTAGATTAAGAAAAACTGCGTAATATGCAGAAAATCAATTAGGACTAAATTAGTCTTAATTAAAATGAGACTCGTTTTCAAAGGAACACTATGAACGTTTATTTAGATAACAATGCTACGACCATTGTGGATCCGCAGGTTTTTGCGGAGATGGAACCTTACTTCGTACAAAAGTATGGCAATCCCAACTCACTGCATGCATTTGCATCAGACACACATCCGGGCATTAAAGCTGCCATGCAAAAGATCTATGCTGGTATCCATGCACCGACCACAGATTCGGTCGTGATCACTTCTTGTGCAACAGAGAGCAATAACTGGGTACTTAAAAGTATCTATTTCGAGTATATTCTCACCGGGAAAAAGAATCATATCATCATTTCGGAAGTAGAACATCCCTCTGTTATTGCAACTGCAAAATGGATCGAAAGTATGGGTTGCAGGGTCACTTACCTGCCGATCAACTCCGAAGGAATTGTAGAAGCACAAACGGTCAGAGACAATATCACTGACAAAACCGCTCTGGTTTCTGTGATGTGGGCGAACAATGAAACAGGCGCCATCTTCCCTGTTGAAGAGATCGGTGATATTTGTGAAGAAAAAGGCGTGCTTTTCCATACAGATGCTGTACAGGCCATTGGTAAAGTACCTGTGGATATTCAGAGTTTCTATGTTGACTACTTGACTTTCTCAGCACATAAATTCCATGGACCAAAAGGTGTAGGAGCACTCTACATGAAAAAAGGTAAAGAGCTTATGCCTCTGCTTCACGGTGGATCACAAATGGGCGGATACCGTTCAGGTACATTGAATGTAGCCGGCATCGTCGGCATGGGTAAAGCCATTGAAGCAGCAGTTGATGCCCTTGACTATGAGATGACGGATATCAGAGAGATGAGAGACGACTTTGAAGATGAGTTACTTAAAATTGAAGACACTTTTGTCGTGACTCCAAGAGAAAAAAGAACACCCAATACGATCCTTATCTCATTTAGAGGTATTGAAGGTGAATCCATGTTATGGGATCTGAACCGTGCAGGGATCGGTGCAAGTACCGGTTCTGCCTGTGCCTCTGAGGACCTTGAAGCAAACTCGGTCATGGAAGCGATCGGCGCAGCGGAAGACCTGGCACACACAGCGATCCGTTTTTCACTGAGCAGATACACCACAGAAGAAGAGTTGGAATATACACTGAAAGTAGTCAAAGCAGCGGTCATCAGACTGAGAGGGATCTCAAGTTCATATGCCTATGCTCCTGAAGGTCATGAGAGTGGTTTAGACTCTCATCACCATTAAGAAATAATTGAATAAAGTATAAAGGAAATAAAATGGGAATAGATAGTTTAATTGGCGGTACCATCTGGGATGAGTACAGCAATAAAGTAACAGATTTAATGAACAACCCGCAGAATATGGGTGAGATTACTGAAGAGCAGGCTGAAGCAATGGGTGCCAAACTCATCGTAGCCGACTTTGGTGCAGAATCTTGTGGAGATGCTGTAAGACTTTACTGGGCAGTAGATCCTAAAACCGATAAGATCCTGGAATCTAAATTCAAATCTTTCGGTTGTGGTACAGCGATCGCATCTTCAGATACAATGGCTGAACTTTGCAGAGGCAAAACAGTTGATGAAGCAGTAAAGATCACTAACATCGATGTTGAAATGGCAATGCGTGACAACCCGGATACACCAGCTGTTCCACCACAGAAAATGCACTGTTCGGTCATGGCCTATGACGTCATCAAAAAAGCAGCTGCACAGTACAAGGGTGTAGATATGGAGAGTTTTGAAGAGGAGATCATTGTGTGTGAATGTGCACGTGTGAGCCTTTCAACACTTCAGGAAGTGATCCGTCTGAATGATCTTACAACAGTTGAACAGATCACAGACTATACCAAAGCCGGTGCTTTCTGTAAATCATGTATCCGTCCTGGCGGACATGAAGAGAAAGATATCTATCTTGTAGATCTTCTTGAAGAGTATGAGAAAGAAAAAATGGCAAGCGCAGCAACACTTGGGAATGAAGGCGGATCAGATGCCGACTTTGCAAAAATGACCATTGTTCAGCGTATTAAAGCCGTCGATAAAGTAGTGGATGAAAATATCCGTCAAATGCTGATCATGGATGGTGGGGATATGGAAATTCTTGACATTAAAGAGAATGGTACCAACTTTGACATTTACATCAGATACCTGGGTGCCTGTAACGGTTGTGCATCTTCCAGTACAGGTACACTCTTCGCCATTGAGAACATTCTTAAAGAGAAACTTGACGAAAATATCAGAGTACTTCCTATCTAATCTCTCCAAATTCAGGTATTTATATGCCTGAATTTATTTTTTTGTTATTTTTTTAAACAAAAAATCCAACAATCGGATCACTCCTATAAGCAAATAAACAAGAAAAGCAAAGAAGAAAGGATGCCACCATCCCATAGAACTTTGTGGTAAACTTTTAATATGTTCCAAAGGGTGATCCAGCCATATAGAAAAATGCATCGCTACTGACAACAATACAAATAACAATAGATAAATCTTTAACTCTTTCAAAAACATACTCACTCCTAACTAAAACTGATTTTATCAACCATTAACTGCAATGTGACATTGCCTCTAAAATGATTTTCGTTCACAGTATACAGCAAATCAACTTTGGAGCCGACTGAAAATACTTCTTTGGTTTTAAACTTGACACCCGGCATCAAAATACCGTTTTGCATAAAAGTAAAACGCAAATGTTCACCCTCTTTTCCCATCTTATCCACCTGATAGATCTCTACCTCTTTTGTAAGAAATTTTGGTCTGGGGTTTCCCTGCCCGTAAGGTTCGAATTTTTTCAACAGATGTGTTAAATCAAAAGTGATCTCTTTAAAATCCAGAATACCGACAATATCCGGATCTACACTCTCTTCTTGATAATTCTTACTCCGATATTTCTCTTGAAGTTGCTTTTGGAAGGGTTTTAAGCTCTCTTCCTGCAAAGAGAGACCAATGGCTGCCGCATGTCCGCCAAACTTCTCTAAATGCTCCCTGCATACATCTACAATAGAAAAAAGATCACAGACCCCAAAAGATCTTCCACTTCCTTTCAGAAGTCCATTTTCATCTTTTGTTAAAACAATACAGGGTTTTTCAAAAATACGTCCCACTCTTGCTGCCACAATACCTACAACACCTTCATGCCAGTCATCACCCACAGCAATGATCACATTATCATCTGCATTGGCCTGACTGAGTGCTTTTTCTGTGATCTCCTGTTCTGCAGATTTTCTTCGTGTATTGAAGTCGATCAGTCTTTCCAGTCTGACCCTGGCATCATAAATATTGCCCGAAGCTAAAAAATCCACAGCAAAAGAGGCATCTTCCATGCGTCCTGCCGCATTGAGTAAGGGAGCCAGAAAAAAACCGATATCTTCTGCACTTATCGACTCCTTTTGACTATGCTCTTTAAATGCTCTTATCGCCGGTCTGCTGCTTTTATTCAACATATCAATACCTGACAGTACCATGGCTCTGTTAATGTGCTGGAGAGGCATCATATCTGCAATGATCGCAATGGCTACCAATTCCAGATAAGCCATCATATCTATCTTGATATCCAGTGCATTTTTAAGAGAAGCTATGAGATACCAGGCGATCTGTGCACCGCAGACCTCTTCAAAAGGAAAAGTACATGCTTCCTGCTTCTGGTCTATGATGGCATAAGCTTCAGGAATTTCAGGTGCCAGGAGATGATGATCGGTGATGATAAGTTCTATCCCCTGCTCCTTGCAGAGTTGCGCTGCATAGACTGCTGAAATACCATTATCCACCGTAATTGCAAGGTCAGTCCCTGTAATACGTGGAATAATATTGGCAGAGAGTCCGTACCCGTCTCTGAAACGGTTGGGGATGATCCACTCCATGGGATACTCAATCTCTTCAAAAAAAAGTTTCATAAGTGTAGTGGAAGTGACACCATCCACATCATAGTCACCAATGATCGTGATCTTTTCTCTGTTTTTTATGGCAGATACAATACGTGCTGTCGCTCTGTCCATATCTTTAAAGGTAGAAGGTTGGGGAAGGTCTTTTAAAGAGAGAAAACCCTCTTTAAAACGTACCTGGAGAAGTAATTCTAACGCTTCTAGCGTTAATTGTTTATACATCTATTTTTTTATGTTTGAATGACGCATTCACAAATGCCAAAATAGAGGGATTGACATTTTGAAGTCTTGAAGTGAATTCCGGATGGAACTGTACTCCAAGGAACCAGGGATGATCCACTACTTCAACAGCTTCGATCAGACCATGGGATTCACCGGTGATATCCATACCCTTGGCTTCCAAAGCTTCTCTGTACTCAGGGTTTGCTTCATAGCGATGTCTGTGTCTCTCAAAGATCATTTTGGCATCATAGGCATTTCTGAGATTCGATCCCTCTTTCGTTTCACACTCATACTCACCCAGTCTCAATGTTCCACCCATTGCAGAAGTTGCTGTTCTGATCTGTTTGGCTCCGGCAGCATCAATAAACTCATCGATCAGATAAATAATAGGATCTTTCGTATCGGGATTGAATTCCACAGAGTTGGCATCTTCCAGACCCAATACATTTCTGGCAAATTCAACCATTGAAAGCTGCATTCCCAGACAGATACCCAGAAATGGTACTTTGTTCTCTCTTGCATATTGTATCGATAATATTTTACCCTCAATACCGCGTTCACCAAATCCGCCTGCCACAAGAATACCGTCACAATCATTCAGATATTTTGCTGCACCGTCTTCTTCCACTTTTTCAGAATCCACCCATTTGAGATTGACTCTGGCATCCATATGTGCTCCCGCATGGATAAGTGCTTCCGTCAATGATTTGTAAGACTCTTTCAGATCAAGATATTTTCCGACAAAAGCAATTTTTACTTCATCACTCGGCATAATGATCTTGTGTACCAGGTCGGTCCACTCATCCATTTTAGGTATACAGTTTTCAAGTTCCAGCTGTTTACAGATAGGGGTAAGAATATCCTGTCTCAAAAAATTCAATGGCACCTGGTAAATGGTTGAAGCATCTTCGGCAACGATCACAGAATCTTCTTCCACATCACAGGAGTAGGCTATTTTTCTTTTAATTTCAGTGGTGACAGGTACCTCTGCTCTTAAAACCAGCATATGCGGAGCAATACCGATACGTCTGAGTTCCTGTACAGAGTGCTGTGTCGGTTTTGTTTTCAATTCTCCGGCAGCTTTGATATAGGGAAGCAGTGTTACATGAATATTCATTACTTTGGATTTACCCAGTTCATGTTTCATCTGTCTGATGGTTTCAAGGAAAGGAAGTCCTTCAATATCTCCGGTCGTACCGCCCAGTTCAACAATGAGAATGTCTCTGCCCTCACCTGCACGTATAATTCGTTCTTTGATCTCATTGACGATGTGCGGTACAACCTGGAT
>CAZCBU010000323.1:0-6137 GCA_964496995.1 uncultured Sulfurovum sp. | reverse complement strand
AAAGAAGAGGTTATACGCCAGAGTCTATTTTGAATTTTTGTGATCAGATAGGTATAGCAAAAGCGAATTCAATGGTTGATGTTGCACAACTTGAATTTTGTATAAGAGACGACCTGAATACAAAAGTGCCTCGTGTGATGTGTGTGCTTGATCCACTCAAAGTAACCATCGAAAATTATGAGGGTTCTGAAGAGATCGATGCCTCATACTACCCGGATGATGTCCCCAAAGAGGGATCAAGGAAAGTACCTTTTTCCCGTGAAATCTATATTGAACGTGATGACTTTATGGAAACCCCTCCAAAAGGTTACTTCCGCCTTACACCTGAACAACCCGTGAGACTGAAACACGGTTTTATCATCTCCTGTAAGGAAGTAATAAAAGATGCCAGTGGCAACATCACAGAGATCAAAGCAGAGTATTACCCTGATTCCAGAAGTGGCTCAGACAGTAGCGGGATAAAGGTTAAAAGTGCGATTCAGTGGGTGAGTGCCAAAGAAGCTAAAACAGTCGAAGTAAGGCTCTATGACAGACTCTTCTCTGCAGAGATCCCCGAGGGCATAGAAGATCTCAACCCGGACTCTTTGAAAATTATCAAAAATGCGCTTATCGAGCCTGCTGTGATCACGGACAAACCTGATGAGAGATTCCAGTTTGAGAGACAGGGCTATTTTTATGCGGATCCTGTTGATTACAGTGATGAAAATCCTGTGTTCAATAAAATTGTCGGACTGAAAGACTCCTGGTCTAAAAAGACAAAAGTAAGAGATACACCTAAGCCTAAAGATAAAAAAGTTCAAATAGATGGCGAAGTAGCACCTATGAGCGAGGCTGAACAAACACTGTTTGACAAATACACTGCTGAATTTGGACTCAATAGCGAAGTAGCCAATACTTTGGCCCGTGATGAGCAACTTTCGTCATTCTATGAAGAGGCTCTTTCTCTGCTTAACAGTCCTGTATCTTTGGCCAATATTGTCACGAGCGAAGTGGCTAGAGAATTAAAGCAGATGCAGGCAAGTGAACTGAAATTCAATGCAAAACAGATAGCCCAGCTTGTTAAAATGGTTGATGATACAACGATTTCAAATAAAATTGCCAAACAAGTGTTTGAAGAGATGGTCAGATCTGGAGAAGATCCAGCAAAAATAGTGGAAGATAAAGGACTTGTGCAGATAAGTGATCCTGCTGAAATTTCACCTATTATCGATGAGATAATTGCAAAAAATCCAGATAATGTTGCTAAATTCAAAGCCGGAAACACTAAACTTCTAGGCTTCTTTGTTGGACAGGTATTGAAAGCTACAGGGGGCAAAGCAAACCCGAAAGTAGTGAATGAACTGGTGGCTGAAAAGTTAAAATAATAAATATATTGTGTTAAATAAAGTGTATATTATGATGCGTAAGAACAGCTATGTGACCAACAAAGACAATTCATGCTGTTTCATGCCTGTTTCAGTAAAAATCCCTATAATAGCACTACTGAAATTCAACCACTATTGGAGTGAAGAAATATGCTGAGATTTGCCCCTTCACCGACTGGTGATATGCACATAGGAAACCTACGTGTTGCTATACTTAACTACCTTGTTGCACAACAAAGAAATGAACCCTTTATTATCCGTATTGAAGATATTGACAAAGCACATAACATTGAGGGGAAAGACACGGAGATCATGCAGATCCTGGAGAAATTCGCACTCAAACATGATTCTGTGTTTCACCAGAGTGAACACTTGCATATGCATCAGACCCTTGCCATAAAACTGCTTGAAGAGGGAAAAGCCTTTGTCTGTACCTGTACAGCAGAGCAACTGGAAAAGGATAGAGAAGAGGCAAATAAAAACAAAGTGGCATACCGCTATTCCGGTCGATGTTATGATGTGGACAAATCGGAACATGCAAAACTAAAAGAGAGTAAGACCCCCTTTGTCATAAGGATCAAAAAACCTGGGCATGACATTGTAACCCATGACCTCATTAAGGGTGACATGGTCACCACTCCCGATGAAGTGGACTCATTCGTTATTTTACGTGCTGACGGTACACCGACATACAATTTTGCCTGTGCCTGTGATGACATGCTTTCAGGTGTGAACTTCATTATCCGCGGAGAGGATCATCTCTCCGGTACCCCTAAACAGAAACATATAAAAATGCAATTGGGATATGAAGAAGAGACTACCTGCGCCCACCTTCCTGTTATCTTAAATAGTGAGGGGAAGAAGATGAGTGAACAGGATGACGCTTTCTTTGTAAAATGGCTGTTTGAAGAGGGCTTTATTCCCGATGCCATCCTGAATTATCTTCTGCTGTTGGGTTATTCCAAAGCACCTAAAGAGATCTTTATCCTGCCTGAAGCCATTGAGTGGTTCAACATCGAGAACATTTCAAAGTCAGCTGCAAAATTTGACATAGACAAACTGCGTTTCATCAATAGAAAACACCTTGAAATGATGGATGACAAAAAACTCTCTACACTTTTCGGTTTTGCAGATGCAGACATCGGCAAACTTGCAAAACTCTATCTAGAGGAAGCAAGTACGATCAAAGAACTTGAGTCGAAGATCAGACCGATATTCTCCCCAAAAGACTTTGACGGAGAATGGGGTGAACAGATGAGGATCATTGAAAAGCTCATTCTGGAGCTTCCTATGATAAACACCTTTGACGAATTTCAATCGACTATCATGAAAGAGAGTGGACTCAAAGAAGAGAACTTTCTCAAACCGCTTCGAGTTCTTCTTACCGGTGCGGAACACGGACCAGAACTGAATGACGTGTATCCGCTAATCAAACCCTATTTACTGGAGGTAGCATCATGAATGCACTAATCTATTCTATTGTTCAACTTTTACATACTGTGATCTCGGTCTATATCTGGATCGTTATTATTTCAGCACTATTAAGTTTCGTAAGACCTGACCCAAGCAACCCGATCGTCCAGACCTTATATAGACTGACCGAGCCTGCGTACAGTTTTCTTCGCAGAAAAATGCCGTTTCTCATTATGGGAGGTATAGATCTCTCACCGCTTGTGATCATTTTAGGACTTCAGTTTCTGGACACCTTTATGATGCGTGCATTCCTGGGTTAGTAGATGGTCAAAAAACTTCTGCTGGCAGCACTGCTGATATGTTTGGGTATGGTAACACTTGAAGCAAAGACCTTCTCATACAGTCAAGTCAAGAGAATGCCTTTAAGTGTTGAAAAAGACTACTATATCTGGCGTTTTTTAATGCAGAGGAGTACCACAGCTACCCAGGCCAAGATGATCATCAAAGATGCAAAGTACTTAAATAAAAAACTAAAGACCGCATACAAAAAAAAGACCGGATTCAATGCGACCATTCCCAAGAGAACCCCTCCGCCTACCCGGAGTAACAGAACAGACTGGAAAGCAAAATCCAACGGAAATAAAAGCTTTAAGTATGCGATCAAAATGGTCGAAAAAAACCAGCTTGGAAAAGCAGCACAGCACTTTAATGCTGCCTATAACCAATATGTAGACCGATGGGAAAAAGACAAGTGTCTCTTTTGGCTCTACAAAGTCACCAATAAAAAGATCTATCTCAACAAGCTGAGAAAAAGTTACCATATCAACATGTATACCCTTCTTGCTGCAGATATCACCAATGGTAAATATCCGCGAACGATCGTTACTCCATCCATCAAAAGAGGTTCTATCTATGGATTGGATGAGACCAATCCGATCCACTGGGCAAAGATCAAAGCAAAAATGAATCTTCCCTCGACTGACCTGGAAGATCTCGCAGATATATGTAAATCCAAAGCCACGATAGGAATGCATTCCTATCTTAAGGCCAAAGCATGTAACTACAAAAAATCGTACTTCCCCTTCCCGTACAGACGTACAATGAAAAAGTTTTCCAAAGAACGTCAGGCACTCATTTATGCGATCGCACGACAGGAGAGCCGTTTTGTTCCCGCTTCGGTCTCACGTTCTTTTGCACTGGGGATGATGCAGTTCATGCCGTTTCTCATTGACCATGTGGCAAAGGAAAAAGGCCAGCATATCGACTACGATGATATTTTTAAGCCTCAAAAAGCCATAGAGTATGCAGATTTCCATCTTGACTACCTGAACAAATGGCTCTACCATCCGCTGTTTGTCGCCTATGCATACAATGGGGGTATTGGATTTACCAGACGGCTACTCAAACAAAATAATTATTTTAGAAAAGGTCCGTTTGAACCCTACCTGAGTATGGAGAAGATGACAAATATTGAAGCCAGAGAGTATGGTAAACGTGTACTGACGAACTATGTGATCTACCTGAACAAACTGGGAAAACCTACCCGCTTGCTTCCTTTGATGGAAACATTGACCAATCCTTCACAAACCGATAGATTCAGATAGACTTAGATCTAAAATGCTTTTTTGGTCAACACATACTTTGCAACTTTTGCAAAGTGCAGTTCCCCTTTTCCGTAAAAATCACTTTCAAACAGCAGTTTAAAGCTTTTACTGTTGGTATGTGGGAAAGTGAGCAGATAAAAATGTGTCCATTCCGAATCAAATGAGATCGACTTTAAAAGCGGATCATTCTTTTGTAACATTTTAATACTTTTTGGCTCTGTACCATTCAATGTGATCTCATAGTCACCGATCTCACCAAATACATCTTCATCATCTACATAAAAACCAACGATGAATTTTTCATCCCGTTTATCTTCTTTGTCACTGATGGGTTCAAACAGATAGGTTGCTGTCAATAAGATCTTGGTGAACTCACCGTCTTTTAAATTTATTTTTTCAGTTCTTTGCAATTTAAGATGATAATCTTTGTTCTTCTCATAGATCCTAAGGAATTTTTCTTCCTCTTTGCTACTGCAGCCGGTAAGGAGAGCCACAACAGTAATACTAAGCAATAATTCACGCATAGACTCTCCTTTTAGGCAATGATTTTAACATAGTTTCAATAAAGGTTAATGTATAATCCTAAAGATAGTTAGAAAGGTTTTTTAAGTGAAAAAAAGAGTTGCTGTTGCATTTACAGGCCCTTCAGGGAGTGGGAAGACCACACTGGTTGAAAAGATCGCCAAGATACTGATAGAGAAAAATAAAGTTGCGATCATTAAAAATGATCCTAAAGACAAAGCGGTATTTGACAAGGAAGGGAAAGACAGTGACAAGTTCAGCAAAACAGGTGCTGAAGTTGTTGTGACCTCTCCTACCCGTACGACCTACTTTTCACAAAGAGAAAAAACCCTTGATGACATAGTAGAGATGATCAGTGACTTTGACATACTGCTGGTTGAAGGACTCAAAACACTTCCCCTGCCGCGTATTGCCATATTCAGAAACAAGATCGATGAGAGTTACTTCTCCTGCAGTGAAGCTATTGCAGTGGATGACTCGGTCAATATTGCAGACTACAGCATTCCCGGGAACATCACGATACTGGACCTGAACAACAGCAGCGAGATCATTGAGTGGATCAATGAACACGCCAAAGAGATATAAAAAAGGATAAACCACCATGCAAACCATTTTCAATACCATTAAAGAGATAGCCCTTAAAATAGACCATGCGATCAAAACTGAAGACCTGGGATATTGTGACAGTTCCAATTCATCCGGTGAAGACCAGCTTAAACTTGATGTTAAAAGTGACTATATCATTGAAGAGGCATTCAAAGATGTCACATTGGTCAAATCACTGGTCAGTGAAGAGAAAGAAGGGGTACTGGAACTGCATGAAAAAGGAAAATACACGATCTGCTATGATCCTCTTGACGGATCCAGTCTTGCAGACGTCAACCTCTCTGTAGGTTCTATCTTCGGTATCTATGCAGGAGAGTTGAAAGGTGAGAATCTTGTGGCCTCTGCCTATGTGGTCTATGGTCCGAGAATTGAACTTATGACCGCTGTAAAGGGTGAGAAACCCAAATATTACCGTGCACAGGATGAATTTTTCAACCTTGTTTGTAAAGAAGTGACCCTTAATGAAAAAGGGAAACTGAATGCACCGGGCGGTACACAGCAGAACTGGTCCAATCACCATAAGACATTTGTAGATGGCCTTTTTGCAGAAGGATACAGACTGCGTTACTCAGGAGGGATGGTACCGGACCTGCATCAGATCCTGCTCAAAGGCGGCGGTATCTTCTCA